>NZ_JAMYUY010000015.1:0-134124 GCF_040323385.1 Mesorhizobium sp. M0045 | reverse complement strand
GCGAACCACAACCAGAACAGCCGATGGTAGCGCGGCGGCAACGGCGCGCCTGCAGCGGCGGCTTGCGATGCCAGCTTGCGCATCTTATGGCACCGCTGGCGACAGCGGAAGCAGGTGCCTAAGTAAGCCAACCTCGCGTCCTATCCGGAGAGGATGATGGGACGCCACATTCCCGCATGAGGGGAAAAGCAAGGAGAACTGCACAGCAACCTTTCATGCACAGTCCGGGATCCTTATTCCGCTGGCTCATAGGCGAGAGCCGTCCGCATTTCGGACCGCATTGACGAGCACCCAAAAACGAGCCCGAATCGGATTACATCATTTGGTTGGGGATTCACATGAACCGATTTCTCTTTGTAATTGCTGATGTTCTGTCCCGGCCGCCAGGCTTTATCTCATCATCGTGGTCATGATAGCCTGCACTGCGATGGTCCCTTTCGGCGTAACAAGCGTAATCACCTATGCGCTTTCAGTAGCTGCGATTGTGATTACCGGCGTTGTTCTGATCCAGGGTTATCGCGACACTGCCGCCATCCATGCCAAGCTCGATGAAATTATCGTTGCATTGAAGGGAACGAGGAACAATGTCGTCGGGCTGGAGCACGCCGAGCCTGAGGAAATCAAGGCCCATTTGGCGCGGCTCGAAATGGAAGCGGCGGCGGCTGATCGAGAAACCAAGCACGGGGGAGTCTCTGACGCCTGAGAGCTACTCAAAAGCCATCATGGCAAGCTGAGTCCTGCACGAGGCGGTCGCTCAAGGTCCCGCCAGCGGCTGCCAAGCGCGACGAGATGCGCAGCAGCGGTAAGCTTATAAGCGGAGAATGGCTAATCTAACGTATGCGCACTGTGGTAGTCGGCAAGAAGTCTGGCCGTTGCAAACCGGGATGGACGCGAGCGGGCTCGCCGGACTTGCAGCTAGGGGGCAGCTCGAGGAATGTTTGTGCCCCGGTCGGAATCATTGCGGCCCATCGTATTCCGTGGGAGTGCATCTTTTCGCAGAGCTGGCGGAAGCACTTCCGAGCTATGGGCAGGTCTCCCGGCTTTGACCGCGTTATTTGGAAGAACACCGCCCCCGAGCGCTGCCGCATTCTCCAGGGAACGTCGACGCCGCGGAAGGCGTCGGCATAGCGATGCCGGCGAAGCCTGCCTGCGGTCCAGGTGCCGAGAGCGGTATGAGCTCACACCACGTCTCTAACAACCGCATCTAATTTCGTTAGGCCTACGCTCGAAGGCCTTTGCGTAAAAAGTCCTTGTTCGATTGCGGCCGCCTTGAAGGCATCGATCGCAGCTTGTTGGTTGCAATGACCGGCCAAGCATTCCCTGATCATTCGGACGGCTTCGAGCCGCCGCGGCTTGGCCACGTATGGCCATGGCTGTTCAAGCGCTTTCGCAGCGTCGGATATTGATGCAACCACCATTGGCTTGCAATTCAGGTAAATTGTAATCGGAATGAACGCCGGCATTTTCTCGCTCGCCAGGATTGAACGGGGCTAAACGCGAAGAGAAGGCGGAGGTTGCATGCCGCGATTTTAAGTCCCGCTACACGATGCAATTGAGACTGAACAGGCCTTCTCGGGGCAATGCTAAACTCAAAATAACGCCCGTTGGCGGGTCGCCGAATTCTGAAGCGAACAAATCGCCGACAGGCTCCATGGCGCGGTTTACGAACGATCGGCACGATGATCTCCGTGGGCAGGCCATAAATCGGAATCACGGCGGCTCTGAAACGTTCCACCGTGGTGCTGCCGGGCTGTCCGTTTCGGGCCTAGCTTCGAGGAGCTCGCCCTCGTGCTTTTGCCCCTCAAAATGCGAGATGCGAGACGTCGCCATCCAAGGGCGAGGGGTCGACGTGTCGTCGGTGCAGAGCCGTTGAAGTACGCGTTGGCACAAAACCTAGGTCGGCGGGGTCAAGGCTGGTTTGAACGGCGCAACGTCCCTGACCCCCGCATCAGCGCCACCCTTAGCGCGGCTGAAGTCGATTTAATGTTTCCTGCGAAATTTGAGTCAACGAGGCGTACGACTTGATTGATAAGCCTGCGTGCCGGCCACATCCGAAGCATTTTCCGTACGGGTGGTTTGACGGCGATACGACCCGCGATGACCTTCGTCCCTTGTCTCCAACCTCGATTGGTAGATGGACCTCAGATGATGAGCCTAAGTCTAGGCAATGGTCCGTACGCACCTCGCAAGCCCGACCCCAAGCCCCAGCTTGGTGAAACAGCCTTCGATCGGTCCCGCCGTGCTTCATGTGCGGTGGGCTTTTCATTCCACTAGACTATGGGAACAACCGAGCCCCCCGAAGGTTCGGTGCAGGCAGCAAGTTCACTCCTTATGGCTGCAGGATCGGTGAAGCCGGTCGAGGCCCGCGTCTTTCGTCCCTCCGAAGACGCGGGCCTTACTACAGAGATTCCGTCACAGACCCGAACTTAAAAGAGTTGCTGATCGCCGCGAGCTGATGTGCATCGTGTGACGGACTTCGAGCGTCCCACCTTTGCCACTCTGGTCAACCTGCGTCGAACCTGCCCGCCGCTGGAACCGAACCTCTACGCATCTTACATGACGCCCATCGATGAGTAACGGATGATCACCTCGTCCTGACGAAAGCGTCGCTCAAGGTCAGCACAGCGTGTTCGCCAGGCTTGCAGATCAATCTCCTCCGTCATCACCTCGAAGATGACGATCTCATCATAGCTGCACTCGCCGCCTTGCCGCCACAACCCTTCCGCAGGTGCCTGCAAAAAGGCTGTGACGCCGGCGAACTGCTGGGCCAGTTCTTCTTTGAGCCGGTCGAATTCCTGTTTGGGGAACGGTCTGCCGGAATTGTCCGCGCCAGGTAGCAGGATTTGAAAAAGATACATGATGAAACTCAATGATCACGAACGGTCGCCGTGCCTCTTCGTTCCTCATGCTTTGTTTTCGGCGTCGGCGCCGGGCGCCGTGCGCTTGGTGTCACCGTGGGCCGTGTTCGGCCTGGGACCAATGTTCGCCGTCGCCATTTGCAAGATAGTTGTGCATGTCGGTTGCAGCGACCGCTGCGTGGCCGAATGCTACGGCAAGCTGATTGATCTCATTGACCACATCTCCGGCTGCATAAAGTCCGGTGACTGCGGTGCGCTGGCGCGAGTCTACGACGAGGTTGCCCGCTTTGTCACAGCATGCACCAAGGTCGACCGCGAGCCTCGAGCGGATGGTCGAGCCCATCGCAGGGTAGATGGTGTCAAACGACAGCGTTCCGCCGTCGATGAGTTCCACGACCGCCTCCCGGCCCGTGGCGCTAACGGTATTGGGTTTGCATACGCCGATCTCGATACCGGCCCTCTTGAGCTTGGTACGCTTGTCGGGGGAGGGCTCGGATGGATCGGTAATCAGCAAAGTGAGATCCTGAGTGAAGGTGCGCATGAACAAGGCCTTTTCCATTGCGTGTTCGGCCGGTCCGATGACGGCCACCCGTTTGTCGATGGCTTCATAGCCATCGCAGATAGGGCACAATCGCAAGACGCCAGCTTGGATCATGTCGGTAGCGCCAGGAAGATCCGGGAGGGTGTCAACAACGCCGGTTGCAATGAGCACCGAGCGGGCACGAATGGGAGATGAATCGCCCGCCAAAAACCCAGCCTTCGTTCTGCGAATGGATACGATCCTGTCGTGGACCAAGCTTGCGCCGTATCGAGTGGCCTGCAGTTCGAGGCGGTCAAGTAGGTCAGGGCCGGTGATGCCGTCTGGGAAGCCTGGGCAGTTGCGTGTCAAGGGAATCCATTTTGCACGGCTTTCATCTGCGTCGACAACAATTACCCGCCTTCGAAATCTTCCAAGGTAAGTCGCAGCCGCTAGGCCCGCTGGCCCGCCACCGACGATCAGGCAGTCGAAGCTTCCTTCATGCCGGCTCGTGTCCCAGTTGACCATTCAGAAATCCTGAAATCCCACGGCTGCATCGCGAGCGAACAGTCGAACGCCGTTGAAGAGAACGCGGAGCACGCCATTTGGTTACAAATGTGGAGCTCCCAATTCGCGGGACAGTTCAGCCATTGGGATAGTGCTTTGATGACCTGCCAAGGGAAGCCATCTTCAGCGCGGAATGGAGATGGAGACTGACAGAATAGCGTCGACGACGGGCTGGGGAGTAGGCGTCCGCGGCAGAAGCAGGATGGAGCAGGCGGGCTTTTTCCTCACTTGGGCTGGTCCACCTTGACCGGCCTTCAAAGACGGGCAGGTGCTGTAGCGGGTTCTTCAGTCAGCTCCAATATCCGCCAACAAGACTGCTGGGTAGCCAGTGTTCGTCCATCACCATTTTGCCGGACTTCCGCAGCCCGGGACCTGAGCGGAATTTACACCTTGCGGTCGATTCGCCGATGCTCGCCAAGCCTCGACAATTGTTCTATGCTCCTTGGCACGGCATAGTTCGTGGTTGCAACGCGGAAGGCTGTTGTCCTGTGGGGGGTCCAATGTTCGAAGTCGTCGGAGACTGGTGGAAAACGGGCTCGAGAAGCTGCTTCGCCCTAAACACCCTTGGCCTGATCGTTGCCGTATCGGTGCTGTTGTTACCTGGGCTGGAAAGCGCCAATGCACAGACGAACTGGACACTCGACCCGACCGCCTCCGTGCTCACCTACCAGTCGGTCAAGAAGAATACGATCGTCGAAACCAACAAGATCAGGAACATAGCCGGCACTCTTTCTTCGACGGGTGAGGCCAAGATCACTTTTGACCTTAACTCCGTCGACACTGGCGTCGACCTTCGCAATGTGCGCATGCGGTTCCTTTTCTTTGAGACATTCAAATATCCGTCCGCCGAACTGACAGCAAAAGTGGACCCTGCCGCATTTGCAGACCTGGCGACCAAGCGAAGGGTGAAGGCAGTGCTGCCATTTCGCCTCAACCTGCACGGCGTCGACAAGGATCTTGAGGCCAATGTCGTCGTAACCATGATCAGCGACAGCATGGTCTCCGTCGCTTCGGAGGCGCCTGTTGCCGTGCATGTCGAGGACTTCGGACTGCTGCCGAATGTCGACAAGCTGCAGCAAGCCGCCAATGTGACCAACATTGTTCCGACCGCTTCGGTATCGTTCGATTTCGTGTTCAACGCTGGCGACAGTAAGCCCGCGGCCGTGCAGACAGTCGCGGCAAGTACTGCCGACGTCGGGCCCGTCGCCACCGACGCCGCGAAAGCGAATTTCAGCGAAGAAGAGTGCCTTAACCGGTTCGCGGTGCTCTCCCGCACTGGGGCCATCTACTTTCGGCCGGCGAGCGCGCGGCTCGACAACCAAAGCCGCCCGCTGTTGGCGGAGGTGGTTGGCGTGGTCGGCAAGTGCCCAGGCCTGAAGGTAGAAGTTTCTGGCTATACCGATTCCGATGGTTCGCCTGCCTCCAACAAGCTGCTGTCGGAGCGCAGAGCCCAGGCCGTTGCCGATGCCATCGTCGCCGCGGGTATTGCACGAACGCAGATCACGGCAACCGGGTATGGCGAGGAGCGGCCTGTCGCGGCTAACGATACGCCGAAGAACAAGGCGCTCAATCGGCGGATCGAGTTTTCCGCCACCAAACTCGTCAACTGAGGAAGGACCTCTTGTTCCGGTGGGGCTTCCATCTGATTGCCTGTTTTGGCAGTGCCCCGCGCGCGATCGGGCTGGCGACGCTCTCGCTACTATTGACATTGACGGCGGCCAATGCGGAACGCCGTGTTGCTCTGGTCCTTGGCAACTCCCAGTACCAGCATGCGCCGGCGCTGACCAACCCGGTCCGGGACGCGCAGGCTGTTGCCAACCGCCTTTCGAAGTTGGACTTTGAAGTCGTCTCCGGTTTCGATCTGACCAAATTGCAGACCCAGACGACGATTGCGCAGTTCGCAAAGCAGGTTCGCGGCGCCGACATTGCGCTTTTCTTTTACGCCGGCCATGGTTTGCAGGTTTCGGGCAGCAACTATCTCCTTCCGGTTGATGCAGCATTGGAAGACGAGACTTCGCTGGATTTCGAGGCGGTGCCTGTCGAGTTCGTTTTGCGGCAAATGTCGCGCGAGACCAGCATAAGACTGATTTTCCTCGACGCCTGTCGCGACAATCCCCTGGCTGAAGTCTTGGCAAAGGCCGCAGGCGTCAAGGGAGCGAGAAGCGGGCTTGCCGAAATCCCGATCGAGAATGGCGGTGCGGGTACACTGGTCGCCTTTTCCACCAGTCCCAATCAGGTTGCCTATGACGGATCGAGCGAGCATTCGCCGTTCACGTCCGCGTTGCTTGCCCATATCGGGGCTTCGAACGTCTCCATCACCGACGCGATGAACATGGTCACCGCCGATGTCTTCAAAGCAACGGCCGGCAAGCAGCGCCCGTGGATCAATGTCTCGCTGACCACCGAAGTCGTTTTGCACAGGGTCGATCTCAACGCGCCGCTGATCGTCGGCGAAGCGACCGCTCCGCAACATGCGGAAGACGGTTCGGATGGGCGCAACGCCACCGCAAATTCGTCAGGCGACGATGAGGCACAGCTTGCGCTTAATGTCCTGCGGCAGAAAATTCCGAAACTGGCTTCGGACGATCCGATCTTTTTCGACCGACCTGTCGATTTTGGAGATCCAAAGATCGACGGCAAGAGCATCGCCGAGCTGATCATGGGCAAGCCTCTCTTTGCTCCCGTGGAAGGGCTCGATAAAGCGGTGTGGCAGGGCAAGCACTGCAATGGCTGCCACGAGTGGGATGAGGTTCGGCTGTGCGAACAGGCGAAGAATTTCGCCGCCAACGATGTGTCCGTGCTGCGTCTGCAACATCCGCTCGGGACGCGCTTCAAGGTGGCGCTAGCCAAGTGGGCGCAAGGCGGCTGCAAGTAAGATCTGGGCCTTCGGTTTGAAAATTCGTGGTCAAACGGGCGATGGGACCAATCTGCGCTTCCGGTTCTCACGGACCCAAATGTCCGCTGCTCCGGTTCTCGAAACCACCATATGACTCGCCAGAGCGAATTTCGAAACAGCCTCTAAGGAGGCTTATTTCTATGTGGCGGATGTTGAACCGCGGGCTACGCTCGAGCGTCTGCGACCGAAAATGGCCGCGCGACACCCGCTCGCGGAACTGGAACGTCTCGCCATTGTTGGCCCCTCGAAGGCTGGTGCTCGAGCCATGCGGGAGAGCTACCGACTGTGGTTCGAAGCTGGGGAGCCTGCCGGCAGCGGCGCTCTGTAATCGACGGATCGGCCTGAGAAGGCGCCTAGAAGAACCTTTACCGTCAACATTAAGGTGAGCGGGGCGGTCTCCATGTCTTCGCTGGGGATGGTGACCAAAGATGTGGGAAACATAGGGGATAGGTCCGACTTACGGGTCCGCACCTTAACCGAACTGATCGAGGACGTCGCCAGGGTACATAACAACGCTGTGCCCACAGGCCTTTGTGGAGCCTAGGGGGCACAAGGTCGTCATCGCGCGAGCCAGTTATCCGATCACCCGCTTAAAGAATTTCCACGGAATACTTCCGACCTCCCATTCCACAGGAAATCGTTTGTTGATCTCTCCTAAGTTCCGGGCAAGATGACCTTAGGGCACTGAGGGGTCGGCCATCTGTAGACCCATTTCGACAAAGGCAGATAGAATGGCAAAACGGTCCGCGAGTGCAACACGCGCCAGCCCTGCCAGAACTCCGGCATTGACGGCATGGGCGGCAGGAAACGGCGGTGAGGCGGGTGGTACTGCTGTGCGGCCGACGGATCGGCAAGCACCAACGCCATTGTCACGCCATCCCGCAGCCAAGGCAATCCAGGCGCCCGGAGTTGTAGGGGGCACTGCCGCTGCCTGGCCCAGCGCGGCACGATGGTGGGCGCTGCCCGGTTCGCTGACCCAGTTGCTGACGAGCGCGAGCAGTTGTTGATCGGTTTCATCGAGCAGCTCGCTCAAATGCCCAAGGCATTCATGAGCCCACCAGACCGCAGCCCGATCCGGCAGCAGGTAGGCACAAAAGGTGATTGCCTCTTCGGGAACGCGCCCTGCAAGGAGATCGCGGCAAAACTCGATCGAATGCTGTTCGGTTGGAAGGGTTCGCATGTCTCGGGCAGCGGCGGGACAAGCTAGGAAAAGATCTCGTGCCGTTTTGAATCGGAGCCCGTTGGCCATGACGCCACGCTTTCATCGAGAGCCTGTCAGCACTCAAGCCCGCAGCGCGGCGCTGGTCAAGTCTCTACTCGCAGCGGAGTGATAACCGCGATACAGTCGCGGCTCGGTGTTTCCCGCAGACAATTGCTTCGGAATTTGGTATGTTCACGCTTGATAATATCGGATGCTCAACAGGAGTAACCGCTATGCGGTGGGCCAGTTCACCTTTGGTGTTGGCGGTCATGGTTTTCTCAACGCATGTTTGCGCCGACCCTGTCCAGAAATCAGAAGACATCGTCAAGTTTTTTGCCGGCGCGGCCGATCTTGGCAAGTCGCGCGGAATTTGTGTCGGCACCGAGGAGCAGTGCAAGAGCAAGAGTAAGCCAAACGAGGGACCCGCCGGCAAATCCAGTCTCGACATGCTGATCAATTTCGGACTCGATTCGGCCGAACTCGACGCAACCGCGCGCGCCGAGCTCGCGGAGTTTGCCAAGGCCCTGAAGGACAACCGGCTTAGCAGTTTCCATTTCGTCGTCGAAGGCTACACTGACGCTTCCGGTCCGGCGAACTACAATGAGCGGCTCTCACAGCGACGAGCGCAATCTGTGACGTCCTTCCTGACATCAAGCGGCATTGAGGCGGCTCGGATTAATCCGATCGGCCTGGGCGAAGCGCATCCGCGCAGCCCCAACCCATACGATGCTGTCAATCGCCGTGTGGAAATGCGCATAAAGACCGAGTAGCGCATGCCGCCGAAAACTGTGCGGCAGTTTCGAGCCACAACGGCTTTGCCGCGAGCAGGGCAGTCGTTTGAACCCTTTCTTACGAACGGCTGCGATGGCTCAAAGCGCGTTCTGCACGGAGCTCAGCATCGCCATGATCACGTGTTTGTACTTTGCGAACTCGGGCGATGTCTGCCGGATTTCAGTGGTGGTCGTCGTCTGCTGGCTCGCGGTCGTTGCTGGGCTGAGCTTTCGACCCATCTTCCTTTCGGCCCAGTCCACGACATAGCTGGCGGTCTTGCCGGTGAGAAAGGGATTGGCCTGAATGACGGCTGATCCGAGCACGGCGCTCAGTTGCGCCGAACCCGACGCCGACAGCACCTGATGCGCCCCCTCCATGCCGAGGAAATGGCACAGATAGAGCCGGCCGGCTGTGATTTGGTGGCCGCGCGCCCGAAGATAGGCTTCGCCCTCTCGCGCCAGATTGCGAACCATCTCGCGCGAGATCGTGGCGTCGTAACGCAGGGCAAGCAGGTCGGCGGTCGACAGTGTGCGTGCAAGTTCGGGGCGGTATGTATTCATCATCCGGATCCAGGTTTTGGTGATGAACTGGCCGGCGCCGGTCGCTGAAGAATTCGGGTTCTTGGCACGGGCACTGCCGCCACTTTCGACATGGACGATGCGGTCAGTGAGCGTTTCCACGGCGGAAAGATCCGAAGCGACCGCAGTAACCGTACCCAGCGGGTCGATCGCCGCGCCATTCTGGTAGAGTTCGAAATGCAGGTGCGGCCCGGTCGACAGTCCGGTGGTGCCGATATAGCCAATGATATCGCCTGCCTTCACCTTGGTGCCGACACCGCCCATGATTGCGAATTTCTGCATATGCGCATAGCGCGTCTCGCGCCCGCTTCCGTGCGAAATCTTGACCAGATTGCCATAGCCGCCCCCATCGCCCTGGAAGCTGATTTCGCCATCGAAGGCGGCTGCGATCGGCGTGCCTACGGGCGCCGCCCAGTCGACGCCCTTATGGATGCGAACGGTGCCCAGAATTGGATGCTTGCGCGGCCCGAACGTCGAGGTCAAGACCCCGTTGACCGGTGTGACCATGCCGTTGGTGACCGTCAGCGAGCGGACCTGATCGTCGCCTGTGACGCATGCAAACTGGCCATCGCCCTGCTGGAAGACGAAACAGTCGAGACTTTTTGTCGTGCCCTGAACACCAACATACAGCACGCGCCCGGCGCCTTCGTCCTTGCCGCGCGGCGTTTGAGAATAGATCAGCACAAGACGCTGGTCCTCGCTTGCAAAGGCGTCCAGATCCTGTCCTCTCGACAGATACATGATCGCTTCGCCGATCACGCCGGTTGGAACGCTGTTGCGTGCCGCAGTCGAGTAGATCGCGTCGAGCAGACGATACTGCCTTTTGTGGCCGCCTTCCGCCGGCGCGCCCGAGTAGTTGAAGAGATCTTCGCGTACCCAAGGGTCGACGCCGGAGACGAACACGCCCGCGGCATTGCGCGTCAGCGTGCCGACAAAGACGTTCTTGGCGTAGATCGACACCTGCATGAGGGACATCGTTGTCGTCTCGCGGTTGGGCCGGTATCCACGCATGGCCACGACATAGCCCGGTTCAAGGCCGTCCCGGCCGAAGAGGGCCTTCAGCGCCTCGCCTGCCTGCTTGGCGTCGTCGGCGGAGAAATGTGCATCGAGCGCAACGCTATCCAGACTGCGATCGTTGAGGATCTTCACGAACGTGTCTTCCGTCGCCTCGAACCGCTGATATTCGTTCGTGACAGTTGCGACGCTGGTGTTGTTTTCGATCTGGGTCTTGTGGAACGCGGGAAGAGCTGCATCGCCTGCGTCGATTGTTTCACCCCAGCCGGCCTCCGGGTCATCGGCTTCGGTCAGTTGATCGGCAGCAGGCGCGGGTTCATCGGCGCCAGGAGCTGGCTGAAGATCGTTCTGCAGATCGCTGGAGGCTGCGGGGGCGGTTTTTCGTTGTGCCTGGAAGAACGCAAAATCCTCCTGCGTCGACGGTATGGTCGTCATGAATTTCTCGCTGGCGCTAAGCATGACGTCGGACAAAATCTCGATCTGTGACGAAACCCCGGCCTGGTCGAGTTCGGCCGGACGCGGAACGACGCGGCCTTTCGTTGCGGCGCCGGAATCGGGTGCGAGCGTGATCCACATCGGGTCTCCCGCCAGGCCGATAATGGCAGGCACATAAACAGAGGCATCGGCCGGCACATCGTCGGCTCCTTCGACCGCATGCAGCTCCTCGTCTTCGTCGCCAAATGACCAGTAGTCCGCGGTGAGATAGAAGCCGGCTGCAATCGAACACAGGAAAACCGTGGCGAGGCCGGCAAGAAGCTTGCGCCAAAACGTGCGCCGGCGAAGGGCAGCGCGTGCTTGCTTCTTTTCCTTGAAGCTGGTGTCGATAGCGTGCGTCACGGACTGCTTCCGGTCAGGAAAAACGTCCACCGCACCTGTTCAAGCGTATCGACTTCGACAAATCGCGCGGCAATATGGCCGCGCTGCCAGCATTCGTCGATGCCGCGTATCGAGAAACGTCGCCGCTCAATGCACATTTCGGTCGATCCGGTCAGGATCGCGTGGCCGAAAACGTCGGTGGCGTAGAGGTAGATGTAGCGGTTCGTCAGTTCTTCGCGGATGACGTTGACGCACTGATTTGCGCCGATGGTCCACCAGCCGTCGGTCTGGTCGGCATTGTCCACCTCTTGGCCAACAGCGAGGTTGACGACGTCAAGCGTCTGATTGCACACCGTGAATTCGGCGCGCGCTTCGTTGCACGAGAGCACGGCTAGCAACGCGGCGGCCGAAACGACCGCAAGCCTCATCCGGCTCATCGAGGCAAGCAAGGTTCGAAGCCGACCACGCTGCTTTACGGGCAGGTCGGAAGACGAGCGGGGCAAACGCGAGCTAAGCAGTTCCATCGGACGCCCATGCTAGCCGCCGAGTCGGAAATACTTGGCACTGGCCGAAAACTTGGAACCGTTGGCCTCAATTTCCTCGAGAATTTTGGGCAACAGCCGTGAGGCTGGCACTGGCGTGGAGATCGCAGCCGCCTGGATGTCCTGGGGCCCGGTGATCACCATGATGATCTGCGGCACGGCCTTGCCTGCAGCCCTGTCGGCGGCGCCGAGACCGATCGGGATGCTGAAGGTAGCCTTGTCCGAGTGAACGACCATGCGGTCATCGAGGTTGAACATCATGCCTTTGTGGTCGATCAGCAGCACGCTGGAAATGAGCCCGCCACGCGTTACCAGCGTACCGCTGATCGGCGTACCGTTCGGCACCGATGTTCGATCGAGAACAAGCTGCGGCTTCTCGCCAGCAGTCTGCCCCAGAAAACGCAGAAAGTTGGTGACTCCGCACTGGCTCGGCTCAATAAGGCGCACGTTGATGTCCGGCTCAACGTGGAACTTTGCCTGGAAATCAGCCAGCATCTGCTCGAATGGCTGGACCGCGGTTCCAAATCCTTCGATCGCAGCGGTCTTATCGGTTATCGAGGTTACGGCGGCGTAGAAACAGTCGCCGCCGCTGAAGTCGCGAACCCACGACACACGTTGCGCTATCTCGTCGATTACTGGGGCAACTTCCGGCTTGGGCAAGTTCAGGGCGACCATGGCCGGATCTGGTTCTCCGGCCGCCGGTTGGTCGGGCTGCTGCTCCTTTGCCCTCGTCGTATCCGCCTGGCGTGCAGCCGGCTCGGGAACGGGCGCTGCTGGTGTCGTCTTCGCCGGCCGGGTCGCCGGGTGTTTGGGCGGCGGCAGGACGGCCTGCTGCTCCTTTGGGCTCGTCGCACCTGCCTGGCCCGCAGCCGGTTCGGGAGCTGGCACGGCCGGTTTCGCCCCCGCCTGCGGGCTTGCCTGCTGTTCAGGCTTTTGGCTCGGTGCGGCGTCTGGCTGCGCGGCGCGCGGCGCCGGAGCCTTGTCGACCAGCGGGAGAGCCGGAGCAATCGTGGCAGGCGGCGAGGGCGTATCGGGCTGAAATGATGGCGTTGCGGTTTCGGCCGGCAGTTGCGCCGCGCTTGCCGACGGCTTCGACTTTTCCTGCATTTGCGGGAGCATCTTGGGCGACGCTGCCGGCGGCTGCGTTCTGGCCGCGGCGGCCTCCGTCTGATTTTCAGTTGGCGCTAATGTAGCTTCCGTTTCCGGCTTTGGGGCTGGAACTGCCTGTGGCGGCTCAGGCGCGTGCGCATCATTGTCCGTCGCCAGCGGCTTTGACGCCTCTGCCTCAGGAATTGATGCATCGGGGAAAGGCGTTGTTGCTTGTGGTGAAAGTTGCGGTGGCTCTGGCGCGGAAAGCGAGGTTTTGACAGCGCTCGGTGCGGTGGGCGTTATAAAGCCGCTAAAATAGAGGCCGGCAACTGAGGCGAGAGCCAATGTCGTGAAGGCAGAGATGGCGATGCCTCGGCCTTTTGTAGATGTTCCGCGAACAGCACCAACGAGGGCACGTGGCGGCGCAGCGACCGGTGAGGCCCGAGGTTCGGACAGCAGCGCTGGTCGGACATGCGGGACAAAGCGCTGCCCACCCGAGCCTGCCAAAGGCCCGCCATGGCCCAAGACATCGGATGGCGGGGACGAGGCCTTCGGGTCGGGCGCAAGGGTTTGCCCCGCTCGTGGCAAACCCGGCCTGTCGCGGTTTGGGATGAACGTCGGCGGCGTTGTCCCTTCGTCCTCGTCACGCGTCATCCTGGCAATTTCCGCCATGCTCACCGGGCGGTCTCGCGGATCCGGCTGCAGCATGGCTTCGACAATGTCACGAAAATCGTCATCGATGTCGGACAGGTCAGGCACGGTCCGACGCTTTTCGATGATCTCGAATTGGGATCCGCTCATGTCGATCGGCTTCCCGCGCAGGGCGGCAACCAACACCAGCCCCAGGCTGTAGATGTCGGACTGCTCGCTGACATCGCCGCTGTACAGCCCAAGCTGTTCGGGGGAAACGTAGTTGTACTTTCCCGCGAATTTTCCGCCGATCAGGGTCTCCCCGCCGACGGTCGCCGATCGCGCGATTCCGAAATCGATGATCTTGGCGCGATCGACCTGACCTCCGGGCAAGATGATGTTGTCCGGAGAGAGGTCGCGGTGTATTGCTCCTGCCTGATGCACGGCGCTCAGACCCGACGTGAGGCGATGGCAGAGCTTGCGCACCTGCTCAGTCGGCATAGGGCCACGTCGCATGATGTCGTATAGGGACTCACCGTCGACGAATTCCATCGCAAGGTAGGGACGACCGATCCCTGGATCGATCGTGAAGACGTGATAACGCACGACCGCATCGTGCGAGAGGTGATTGAGGATCGACGCTTCCTTGCGGAACAAGGACAAGATCGTCGGGTCGCGGGCAAATTCGGGCAGGACGATCTTGATCGCGACATGGTCGCCAGTCTGAATGTTGTGGCCGCGGTAGACCTCGCCCATGCCGCCGAATGCGATCCGCTCGTCAAGTTCGTAGATGCCGCTGAGCTGCGTGCCGACGGCGGTGTTGGCCAGCTGCGGCGATATTCGCGTCTTGTCGTCGGCGCTCATCAGCCTCAACCCTCCGCTCTGGACAGATCAGGGTAGGGGGGGTGTCCGTTGCTTCTGCTTGCGAATTTTACCAGCACAATCGTGACATTGTCTGTCCCGCCTCGCTCCAGCACCGTTTTCAGCAGAGCCTCACAGGCCGCCTGAGGTGTTGCAGTCACAACTGCGGCGCCGATCTCGGCGTCGGTCAGATGCGCCGTCAGCCCATCGGTGCACAACACAAAGATGTCTCCCGGCATGATTTCCCCTTGCTGGAAATCGATGACGATTTCGTCGCTGACGCCTACCGCATGCGTGATGACATTGCGGCGCGGCCAGGTGAGCGCCTCGGCCGCGCTGATCATGCCACGGTCGAGAAGTTCCTGAACTTCGGTGTGGTCCTTCGAGATCTGCGAGATGGATCCGTTGCGGATCAGATAGACCCGGCTGTCGCCCGCCCATAGGCACGCAAATCGCCCATCCATCGCCAGCAGGGCGGCAACGGTGGAGCCGATGGTTATGCCGCGGGACTCGGAGATCCTGCGGATCTCGGCGTTGGCGCGGCTCAGCCTGTCCTCGAAGCGCGCACGAAGATCCGGGGCGGAACTGGCAATGCCGATCGTGGCCAGATGGTCGACAATGCTGGCTGAAGCGACCTCTCCGGCTTCATGCCCACCCATACCGTCGGCCACCACCCACAGGCCGGTTCGTGGCTCGACCAGATAGTTGTCTTCATTGTGCTCACGGACACAGCCATTGTGGCTTACGCCGAAGCTTTCAAAGGAAAGGGCGACATCGCTCAACTTGCCACCAAGCGCTTCTCGAAGCGTCCTCTGCAGCGCACTCTAAGGCGCTCGCTGGCGCCCACTTTGCCACAGGCTCGAATATTAAAATATCGAAATCTAGCTTTGAGCGCGTGACCTTCGTGGCGGGTCACCCCGACAAAGAGCTCAAGTGATGATTTGAGGGCGCGACAGCGCTCCGTCGCCTGATCAACTGCGCATCCTGCGATCTCCCCGCCTGTCACAACGTGCCGGTGCCGAAGTGTTCCAGCTCTTATCCCACAACCAACCAGGCAGCCAGTCAGGTAACGCCGGAATGACGCCGTGCGATCTCGCCTTGATCGGTGCTCCAGACGACGACCTAGATGCCACTGTCAGGACCCGGCATCTTTCAGGATCCGAGCGAGCGACGTGCCACCCAGCGCAAATTGCCGACCCCGTCGTTAAAACAGGAGCGTCGGTATATTCAAAATATCGATCCTCACCCTAGCTTGGTTTCATCTTACTTGCCTTCGGCGAGGTCAAATCCTTCTCAAAACGCCTTCGGACAGCTGAAAGCAGAAAGTGCGGGAAGGAAGAAGGGGCTGGGTCCGGAGCCGGTCTGGATCGTATAGCTGACGTCGCGTCCGCCGATTACGAAGCGCGCCTCAACAGTGCCGTCTTTGCTGGTAATCGTCGCCTTGTCCAGCAACCGCTTCAGCGACCACGGCCCTTCGAAGCTGATAACGGATTCGCGGCCCGGCATTTCCGGCGTCAGCCTCAGACTGGCGGATGTCGAGGCCGCACCGGTCGGCCAGGACACAGTGCTTGGCGTGTTAGCCGCCTGGTTGCTCTGGACGATCTGGCCATCGACGTCGAGCACCGCAGCATCTGCATCTCCATTCAGCGAGAACGGGGTAAAGGTCAGGTTGACTGACGGCATTGACCCGCCCGACGGGAAAAATGCGCCGCGGATTTCCGCAGCCAGCTGAAAGCTTTTCAGCGTCGACTTCGACAGGTCGCGCCCAAAGCGTGCATCCTGTTTCCAGCTCCAGTCCTGGCCGCTCATGTCGATCAAGGAAGCAAGGTTTTGTGCGAAGAACCGGTCCATCAGGCCGCCCGGAGAGAACAATTTGGCGAAGTCCGCCATCGCAATATCCTCGGTACCATCGCCGGCGAAGGGGTAGCGGCCGTTGACCGCCTTCTCGCAGGGCTGCGTGACGGCCTGGTCGAGCATCTCATTCAGATTCGTCAACGAAATTTCAGCCGCGTTGCCCTCAAATTCGTCTGCAGTTGCGTTGACCATTCTGCCGAGTTGCTTGGGCAGACGCGATGCATTGGCGCGAAGGGTGGCTATCTGCAGCTGCAGGTTGGCGTTGACACGTTCCGTCTGCGAAGGGACCTCGGTTGCCAGTCGCAGGCTCTGGTGGATGTCGCGAAAATTCTGGGTCAGCGCATCGATCGGTCGGTGTCCAAAAGGACCGCTTACCAGAGCCTGGAAGGACCTGAACTGCGCTTCGATGTTTGCCCCAGGGTTCTGGCTATGAAATTTCTCGGACCCCGTACCGGCACGGCTTTGCGATTTTGCGGAGCCAATTTGGATGCCGATGCGAGCCAGGCCCTTGGCCATGTCTGCGGCGTCCTGGGACTGGCGCAGGACGGTGCCGACCTGCATCCCAGTGCCCGAGTCGGCGCCGGAGACAGAGTCGCGCGCCAGGGTTGTTTCCTCGGCCATCGCGGTAAAAAGCTGTTCGATCGGCGAGCTTGGTGAGGCTACGGCGGAAAGCGCGACATAGTGCGGCTTGTCGTTCAGCATGGCCTTGAATTTCAATCCATCGAGTACGCTGTTCCACGCGGCTGCGAACTCCCTGCCGTAGCGATCGAGAAGTTCGGGGCCGAGTTTGAGCAACGCCTGATCGATGCCGCCTTGCTCGCCGCCACCGCCCAGAACCCACTGGTCGTCGACGAGTGTCTGGGCAACGCGCGAAAGCTGTCCGAGAAAAAAGTTGTTGAATCCGGCTTGGGTGTAGAGACCGGGTATACGAAGCTTCGACAGATCGCCGCCATCGACGCGCTCGAACACAAGCTGCGCTTCCGGTCCAGCTTTTTGAGAGACGGCAAAATCGTCCAGCGCAGCCGCATACACCGCCGACTTGATCAATGCTGACGCGCGATCCGCAAGGCTCATGCGCCCGAGCGAACGCTGGGCGGCTTCCACAAGCGGCTGGTTGAGTTCGAAAACTGGATCATAGGCATCGTCCAACGCGAGCATGGCGCGTAGGTGCTTTTCGAGGTGCGCGCGTCCTTCCCGGTTGCTCTCGCCTGGATACCGGTTCTTTTCCCAATCCTGCTTCATCCAAGAGATGATCAGTGCGTCATCGACCTTGGGTGCCTTGCCGCCGAGCATCAGGTAGATCTTGAGCGGTTCGTAAAGCGTGGCGGGCTCAGCCATCGTCGCCTGGACCGTCCGCTCAGCCTGAACGAGCAGACGCGACCGCAACATTCGTTCCAGTGCTTGCCGATAGGCCGTTGTCGATGCAGAACTAAGCCTTTCCCGCTGGCTCAGGCCGAACGTTTCGTCGATCGGGATCGGTAAGTCACTGCTTTCGAAACCGGCCGGCATGTTGCGCAATTGGTCGAGTGGCCCGATGACGTTTTCAAGGTCGACATCCGCGACCGTCGTGCTTTTGAGCAGGGCGTCCGCTGTCTCGCGATATTGGCTCGTCGCCTGCGTCGTAGAGGCGATCAGCGAGCGGTTGGCCATGAAGCTCATCCCGAGCGCACCAAGGGCCGCTGCAGTGATCAAGGCTATGATGCCAAAGCCGCCATATCTGAGGGCCGCTGCCCGCCTCTCGGTCGCTCGGTCATAGGAAACCCATCCGGATTCAGCGAAAATGACATCGGTCAGGAGATCGTGCAAAAAGAAGCTCTTGCCGGTCCCGGACAGGTGGGGGCGGGAATTGTTGCCGAAACTGCGGCCGATTGCGCCCAAGACCTGATCGATGGGCGTTCCCTCCTGCGTCCCCGACGAGAAGTAGATCCCACGCAAACTGACGTTCACCTGGCTGCGGACCGGATCGAACAGGCTGGTCACGAAATTGGCAATTCGCCCCTTGAGCGCGTAAAACTGGGCCGGAAAGCCAAAGATCGATATGCGCGAGACCGGATCAAGCTCTTCCTGCAGGCGGTCAGCCATCTC
This sequence comes from Mesorhizobium sp. M0045, assembly GCF_040323385.1. Lineage (NCBI taxonomy): Bacteria > Pseudomonadati > Pseudomonadota > Alphaproteobacteria > Hyphomicrobiales > Phyllobacteriaceae > Mesorhizobium > Mesorhizobium sp. M0045. The sequence continues at coordinate 115,845 of NZ_JAMYUY010000015.1, read as the reverse complement.
GTCCGCCAACCGGTTCGCCAGCGCATCGAATTCGGCCGGAGCCTCACCGGCCATGTTCTTGTTGCGGTCTGTGGTCTGGAATGTCGCGCCCCAGACCTTGCGCCTGCGCGGCTCCTCGAAACTGCTGAAGTATTCCATGAAGCCGGAAACAAGATCGGCCTTGGTGAACAGCAGGTACACCGGAAACTGGATTTTAAGCGTCTGGTGGATCTCCCTCAGGCGACTGCGTATTTCAACGACTTGGGCATCTAGCTGCTGCTCATCGAGGCTGATGAGGTCGGCAAGGCTGATGGCCAGGATGACCCCGTTGATCGGTTGCCTTGTGCGGAATTTCTTGAGCAATGACAAAAACGCAAGCCAGCTCTTGCTGTCGCTTCCAGCACTGGAATCCTGCGTGGTGTAACGTCCTGCCGTGTCGATCAGCACAGCCCCTTCAGTGAACCACCAATCGCAGGAGCGGGTGCCGCCAACACCGGCCACCGGCTGGGCGTCTCCTGAACCGGCAAGCGGAAAATTCAGACCCGAATTGACCAGTGCCGTCGTCTTGCCGGCGCCCGGCGGGCCAATGACGATGTACCATGGAATATCGTAGAGGAAATTGCGCTTGCCGCTCGAGCGTTTGAGTGTTCCGATGGCCTCACTCATGCGCGCCTCGAGCACCGGTGAATCGTCATTGCCCTCGTCGCCGCGAGCAATGACGATCTCGAGCGCTTTTTGCGCCTTTCTCACCTGCCAGACGCGCACTCCGTAAACGAGGGCCGCGGTCGCTACGATCGTGCCGATGATTGTCGCGCGAAACCAAACAGGTCCCAGCGGCCGGATATCGGCGAAGCGGATCAAAGGTCCAGCAAACCAGATCGCTGCCGCGAAACCGGCCAACGCGGCCGTGCTGAATATCCGCGGTAGCCAACGCATCATTGGCGTTTCCCACCGGCGGTCTTCACAGCGTTTCCTCCTTGGGGATCATCACGTCGACACGGCGGTTCTTGGCGCGGCCCTCGGACGTCGCATTGTCGGCAATTGGCTCATCTGCGCCCTTGCCATCGGCGGTCACTCGCGCGGGATCGCTAAGTTTCGCGGCGATCATTGTTCCAACAGCCTTCGCGCGGGCGACCGAAAGGTCAAAGTTGGATTTGAACGCGCTCGATTTCCGTGGCTTCACGTTGTCCGTGTGGCCAACGATCCTGATTGGCCCCGGCTCGTGCTCAAGGGCTGCGGCAATCTGTTCGGCCAGTGACTGAGACTCAGGCTTCACTTCGGTCTTGCCCGGCTGAAACAACAATTGATTGTTGATCTCCACTACGATGAAGTCGCCTTTTGTGCCGATGGTCATCCCGCCGCGCTCGACTTGCGTGGACAGTGCCGAGCGGATGCGGTCGATCTGCTCGGTTACGGCAGGCGAGGCAACTGTCGCCGGTTCGGCAAGTGGGGGTACCACACTGGCGCGCTCGATCGTCACGGGTGTCGAGGGATTGAGCGCCAGCAACTGTCTGGCTGCAGCATCGCCTTCATCGGTCACGAACGCGCGCAACGTGAAGAAGGCGGCCGTCAGCAGGGCTGATGCCGCGGCGGCAACGCCCCAGAGCGGCAGGCGGGTCGAAGACGGCACCATCGTCGCCGCCATGCTTTGCCAGCGGGGGGAGATGTCCTCTCCGGCGCGGGCCCTGAAGTAGCGAAGCGTCTCGTAGACGTCGCGCCGCACACGTTCGAGACTGATATCGTCGCGCGCCAGGCCCCGATACTGGCCCTCAAATCCCAGGGACAGGCAGACATGCGTCAGCTCCAGCAGGTCTAAGTGTGGCTCCGGATTGGCCAGCACCTTGTTTAGCGCTTTGAAAAAGCCGGCGCCCGTGGCTTCGAGGTGAAAAAACCGCGACAACATACTGTGCTGTGCCCAGGTGTCCTTGCCGGTCCAGGGCAGGTTGCCAACAAGATCGTCGGCAGTTTCGCAAAGGGCGAACTTCGCGATCCGCGCATCCTCTTCGGCAACGCCCGACTTCTCCAGCGTCCGGTCGAACCTCTCGATCGCTTCGGCGATATGCTCGGCCAGTGGCGCCGCCTGTCTTTCAACCGGCACAAGCCTGAGATGCCCGAACAGGACAAGCAATGGTGCTGACGCCGCGAGGATCGGATTTGCTGTCGAATATTTGACCGTGTCGGCGGCTTCGAGCAGCACCTCCTGCTGAATGATCGGCCTTGACTCGGCTGTCTCGGCTTTGGCCGCTGCACCGGACGACGCTCCCTGATAAAAAATGGTTCCGGATGTCCAGTCCGGCGGCATATGCCGACCTATGTCAGGATCGAAAACTGTCGATTCCTTGACGTCCAAGGGCCTGACCGACTTGGCAATCGGTTCGTTTGCGGCTGGTTTGGCATTCTGCCCGCGCCCTGGATTGGTGCGGATGACGGTCTTGCCGACCGGGCCGAAAGGATCGTCCTTCGAGCTCATTGCCGATGTGCCGCCGCGATGCAATGTCCGCGCTCGCGTTCGAGAGGCGCCAGATCTTTCCTGGCCGGATAGGGCAAGCAAGGGGCCGGCCAGCGAGCCCTTGGTCCGCAGCAGTCTTTGCTACAAGAAACGATGTCGCCGCAATATGACATCTGCCGCAGACCCCCAGGTCAATCAGGCTTACCCGCCTGGCGAACGGTCGTATGTGATCGTAATCGCAGATGTTGTCGATTGGAACATGATGCGGTGCGCCGATGCGCTTTTCTTCGTCAGCTAGAGCGGCGCAGTCTATTGGGCCGGTCTATTTGTGCTTGTCAGCTTTGGCATACGCCTCGCCGAAATAGGCCAAGAATATATCCAGCATGCCGTTTTCATGGGCTTCCTCCATGGCCCGCCATGTCGCGACAAAAGCGTCCCATGCTTGGGCCTTCTTGGAGGTGAACGATGTCGGTGGAAGCTTTTTGCCGATCGCTTCCGGCGACAGGTCGTCAAGCAGTCGCGACAGCGCAGCTTGCATGGCGGCATAAGTCGCAAATTCGTGCGCCTTGAGATCGCGGAATGCGTCTTCAACGCTGTGCCTGGCATCGAGATAGCCGGCCCTGCGCCGTGCGAACATGATTTCGAGGATGTCGTCGATCCCCGGCACGAACTTAAGCGGGTTGTTGTCGGCGGAGCTTATCATTGTCCGGTGCGTGCTCTTGGCCAGCGTTTTGGCGGCCGCACGTGCCTTCAGCAGCATGGCCAGTTGCTCGACCACCACCCGCAGGACCGAGCCAATTTCGGCCGCAACTTCATGCGGGTCCCGCGACTGCAGCAGTTCCGGGGAAATACCCGCTCCAATCGCGATTTCCCGCAGCACCTCGTCTCTCGTCGACGGGACCGACGCGGGCGGCGACGGTGCTCGTTGCCCAAGCCATCGCTGTGCCGAATTCAAGAAGGGTTCGCCTCCAGAGTCAAGCGGCCGATCGGCCGCGATAGGCATGTGTCGTTGTGTCGAACCTTCGTCGCCTTGCGGATGGGTCGGCGAGGCGCGCTCGTCAATCGATACAAAGATGACGTAGCGGCCGACCAGGAGCCTGTCGCCGTGCGCCAGCCGGTGTGGACCGGTGATGCGTTGGCTCGATCCGTTGATGAAAGTGCCATTGCGCGAGATGTCATGCAGCCAAAACGCGCCTGCCTCGTATCGAATTTGGCAATGCCGGCCGGAAATGAACTTGTCCGGGTCGGGTAAGATCCAGTCGCAATTTTCGCGTCCGATTTTGAAGGTGCGATCACGCGATCTGTAGCCGGGGGATACGCCAGCGGGCAGGGCATCGACATTGCTGATCTGCAGACTGATTAACATGCACAATCGCCTGTGTGATCGCTGGCGGCCTTGTCGGCACGATACTCCATGTTTTTAACGTGGCTAATCCAATTTCGCATCACATTGGCGCAAGGCAGCGGGCGAACCCTCGATCTTGCTGCTTCGCCCAGCTATGCATGCCGCTTTGGCCCGCGCAACAACATGTGGTACGCTCAACACGGACCAGCAACCCAGTGAGAATTGTTTGGCTTTGAGTTCCTGAACCTGCCGTCGTTAGTATAGCAGGACAGTATAGTAGGACCTTCAAATCCACTGGCGGCCGGGCAGGAGGGGCACGACCAATGCCGAATGAACGTGCCACGGTTGTGGAGACGCCGATTGGCGCCGAGCTGTTGACCTTCACGCACCTTGTCGGGCGCGATGAGATAAGCCGTTGTTTTGGCTACACCGTTGGGTTCGTAAGTACCGACCACGACATCGATCCGCTGAAGATGCTGGGTGGGGCCGTCTCGATCGAAGGTGAATCCGATCCAAAACGGTGGTTCAGCGGCCTGGTGTCCGAGTTTAGACTTACCCGGATCGAGGACCAACTGGCCTATTACGAAACGGTCGTCAGACCATGGCTCTGGTTTCTCGGAACTACGACCGACTGCCGCATTTTCCAAAACATGAGCGTCGTCGAAATCGTCGAAGAAGTATTTTCAAAATACAGCACCGCAAAATACGAGAAGCGCCTGCAAGGCTCTTATCCGCCGCGCGAATACTGCGTGCAGTATGACGAGACCGATCTCGATTTCGTGCAGCGACTCCTCGAGCACGAGGGCATCCTGTATTTCTTCGAGCATGGCGAGGGCAAGCACACGCTTGTGCTTGCCGATTCGATGAGCAAGCTGAAGCCGGCGCCGGGCTATGAAAAAGTGCCTTATCACTTTGAAGGGCAGGGCTCCCGGCGGGATGTCGAATATATCACGGAATGGATCCCGGGCAGTTCGGTGCGGCCGGGCGCCTATGCCCATACCGACTATGATTTCAAAAAGCCGGGCGCCGACCTGATGGCCAAATCGGCCCAGCCGTTCAATCACAAGCTGGCTGCGGGTGAAAATTACCGTCAGCCCGGCGCGCATCTCGAAGTGGGCCGAGGCGACAGCCTGGCGGCAATCCGGCGCGAGGAAATCCAGGCGGTGCACCAGCGCATCGCCGCGGTTGGAACCGTGCGCGGCCTGTATTCAGGCTGCATTTTCAAACTGGACGGCTTTCCGCGCGAGGACCAGAACCAAGAGTATCTGGTGGTGAGCGCCGAATACAGACTGTTCGACCCCGGCTACAGAGCCCATGCGGATGTCGAGAGCGAGAACTTCAAGGTGATCCTTGGCGTGGCACCCACGGCATTGCCCTATCGTCCGCCACGGGTCACGACACGGCCGATCATGCGCGGCCCTCAGACGGCGACTGTGGTCGGTCCGTCCGGCGAGGAGATATTCACCGACAAATATGCGCGCGTGAAGGTCCAGTTCCATTGGGACCGGCTGGGCAAGAAGGACCAGAACAGTTCGTGCTTCGTGCGGGTTTCGCAGACCTGGGCCGGCAGCGGCTGGGGTTTTATCCAGATTCCGCGTATCGGCCAGGAGGTCATCGTCGACTTCATCGAAGGCGATCCTGACCTGCCGATCATAACCGGCAGGGTCTACAACGCCGCGCAGATGCCGCCTTATGGACTGCCCGGCAACGCCACGCAATCAGGCTGGAAATCCGATTCGTCGAAAGGTGGTGGCGGCTACAACGAACTGATGTTCGAGGACAAGGCAGGCTCCGAACTGGTCAACTTCCAGGCGCAGAAGGACCATCACCTTCTGATTAAGCACGACCGCAACAAGTTGGTGCAGCACGATCAGTCCGACCGCATCGACCACGACGCCAAGCACTCTGTCGGGCACAATCTCGACGAGGACGTAGGTAACAACAAAACAGTCAAGGTCGGCGTCGACCAGGCAACTAATATCGGGTCGAACGACACCGAGACGGTTGGGGTGAATCGGTCCCTGACAGTCGGATCGAACGAGACGATCCACATCGGCGCGAACTCTACGGAAAACATCGACGCCAACCATTCGCAGACCGTAGCGATTGTCCAGACGATCACGGTTGGGGCGGCGCGCGTCGATACGGTCGGTGCCTCCGAGACACGAAGCGTCGGCGGACCGCAAACGAATACGATCGGTGCGACACGATCGGTTACTGTAGGCGCGGCGCAGAGCCACACGATTGGCTCGGCAGACAAATGGCAGATCGGCGCCGCGCAGACGGTTGACGTCGCCGCCGACCAGAGCTTTACTGTTGGCGGCGCCCATTCCTCGCAGGTCGGCAAGGCGCGGCTGGCCAAGATTGGAGCGGACGAGGGGATCGAGGTCGGCGGGGCCTACTCGCTAAAAGTCGCCAAGGCGAGCAGTGTCATTGTCGGCGAAGACGGCGTGATGAAGTTCGGCAAGAAGCTTTACGTCGAGGCGGCTGACGAGATCACGCTGAAATGCGGCGATGCCAGCATCATCCTCAAAAAGGACGGCACTATTAGCGTCAAGGGCAAGGACATTAGGCTCGACGGCAGCGGCGACATCGACGTGAAGGCCGACGGCAAGACCAAAATCAAAGGCAGCAGTGTTCACAACAATTGAGGGCCGAGCGATGGACGTTGTGGAGCGTGTTGATGGGGTGATAATTGGGTTGCTGATCGGCTTCGATGATGGCTCGCCGCTCGTCGTTTTCGTCGGCAATCCCAGCGACACGGCGCTCAAGGCCCGCAGCCTCGCCGCTCTCGACGCTTCCGCTGTCGGCTCGGAAGTGGCGCTGCTGTTCGAAGCGGGTGACCCCGCCCGGCCGCTTGTGGTCGGACGGATAGTTGATCCGCGTCCCAATCCGCATCCCGTCGAAGTGTTGCGCGACGGTGAGACGGTGATATTGAATGCTCGCGATCGCATTGAGTTCAGATGTGGCTTGGCGTCCATCATTTTGGAGAAGAACGGGCGCGTCTCCATTCGCGGCACACAGCTCAACAGCCACGCGACCGGTACGAACCGTATACGAGGGGCGGCCGTTCACCTGAATTAGGTCAAGCCGATGCAGCGCCTTGCGACGATCCCCGCCATCGTTGACCAGCACGCGGAGGACGCCGCTTTCCTCTGGTCACGGCGGCGCCGCGAGATCGATGGACCGCTACTGGGCGAAATCGACATCGGCCGCATCGACCAGCGGCTGGACGCCAATCTTGAAGGCCTCTTCGCGTCGGGCGAGGCTGCGTGGGCGGCGGCGAAGGCGCGTTTTTCCGATTATTCTGAAGCCCCAGAGCTCTTTGTCATGGCGTGCCTGGCGCTCCATTGGGGACTGGAAAAGCCGCTTGCCGCAGTGATCGAGGCCGCCGCCGCACTCGGCGAAACCGGCATCAAGGGTATATCAGGCGCCATCGCCCGGACACCGCGCGAGAAACTCCGTCCTTTTGTCGCCAAGTGGGTCGATTCCAGGGAAACGATGCTAAAATGCATCGGGCTTTCGGCGCTCTGGCACCATCGCGCCGATGCCGGCCCGAGCCTCGGCGATTTAGTCGCAAATAGCCAGGCTGAGATCCGTATACGAGCATTGCGGTTGGCTGGCGCGTTGCGCCGCCGCGATCTGCTCCCGGCGGTAGCTGAGCGTCTCGCCGCCGATCAGCTGCCGGAACGGTTGGCGGCCTCGATCGCCGCTTGTCTCCTCGGCGCGGACCGTATGGCCCTGCCTGTTCTTGATGAATTGCTTGCCTCGCGTAGTGTTCCCCAAGGTGAGGTGATCGAAATCCGGCTACTCGCCTCGGCGGGAACTCCCGCAAAGGCCTGGCTTCAGAAATGTCTAAACGAACCTTCGTTGCGACTACCGGCTCTAGCCACCATAGGAATGCTTGGCGACAGATCAATCGTCCCCTGGCTGATCGAACGCATGCGCGAGCCCCAATCCGCTTATGCCGCGGGCCTCGCTTGGCGCGATCTGTTCGAGGTCGATTTCAATGATACCGACGTCTTCACAGTCGATACCTCGCCGCTTGGAAAGCCATTCGCCAAGATCGAGGACTCGCCGCTTCCAATGGCCGAACGCGCGAGTGCATGGTGGGACGATGGGCGGGGACCGGGCAAACACGTCGCATTCCGCTCCATGCGTCGGCTGCGGCTCGCGGCCATCCGAGCCTCTTTGGACAACCGTGACCTCCCATTGGCCGACTGGCGGCGCACGCAGCGCTTCCCCGCCTGGATGTAATTCAGCTGGACTTTACCTGGCTGACCAGCGCCGTGGCGCGCAATCCGGCTTCGGACGCAACTTCGCACATAGCTACCGGACCGGGCGCGTAGCCGGCGGTGAAACTGTCGGACGCCACGAGTAGCGCCAGCGCCCCACCGGCCGCTCCCACCTCGCCGACGGTCATCGCCGGATAGGCAATCGGCAAGATCTCACGCCGTGTACGATAGAAGCGAGATCTTGCTATGTTTGCTTCCCACCCGCTATAGCGCTCCCCATTGCCATTGCTGACGACAAAGACGATGTCAGGTTCTTGCGGACCACTGTCGGTCCCATTCAAGGCACCCTGAAGCGCACCAAGCAGCGCCTTGCCCTGGCTGTATCGCTCCGTCAGAACACTATCGGCTTCCTGAGCAAAGCCGGCGCCGTGGATGGCGGCGAGACACGATGACTTCGAATCTGGTCTCGATTGCAAGCAAACAAAGGCTGCCGCCTCTCCGGGAACAAGCCCTTGAGAATTGTCAGAGCCCTTCAGCCGTCCCGCCTCGGCGAGCCGAGCGATATCCTTGTCGTTGACCAGACTGTCGACGCCGCCGAGCAAGACGCGCTCGACGCCCGGATGGGCAAGTATCTCCGGCATTTTCTGAAGCACGCCAATGCTTGCGGCGGCGCCGCCATCGAGCGCCCGCGATGCCTCATGGAATGGTCCGCCGCATGAGCGCACGACGGCATTCAGGAAGCCAGAAGGGTATTCTTCTTCGAAGGCCGCATGGTTCCTGAACTGCTCCGGTAGCACCAGGATCAGCACGGTCGTTCGCGGATCCGCCGCCGTCGATGCGAGCGCGTCCATGATGGCGCGCGCCGCCATGTTGACCAGCCAGTCCCAATCGGTGGTTTTCAGTGACCAGTGAGTGGGAATGCGCGAGACGATCTGCGATGCACCCATAGGCTCGGCCAGCAGGTACTCTTCATAGGCGGAGAGCCCGGCGCGGATCGCGGCGAGCGTTTGCCGCCGGTTCAGGCCGGCGGGCGTCACCGCGCCACCGCCGACGATATACAATTGCCGATTCATGGGAGCCACGCCGGGCGTTCGCTAATGGTTCCGTCAGTCCCGCGCAGCGCAAAATAGTCCTTACCCTTTCGTTTCGCCGCAATCAGCGCCGGCGTGACGTGCCCGAAGACAAGTTCGCGCAGCGCAGGCCGGTTGCGCCGCGTCGTCATAGCCACCCGCGCCTTCAGCGTGACCCTAAATATGTCGGGCTCGATGATGATCGTATCCACTTTGAAAACTTGGTCTTCGACGCGGTCATCGAAGATCAGGCGGATGGGCGCGACCACGCTTGGGAGCTTGAATTTCCACCGGCCGCCGGGAGTGAGTCCTATCAGAGTGACCTGATCGCCGCCGTTGAGATCGGGAAGTTGCTGGTCCGCCGGCGCCGCGAGATTGTAGCGCGGATCGCAATCCTTCGGTGGCAAGGGCCACTGGGAGTCGATCCAGGCCTGATCATAGGTCCCTGCCAACGGCAGGCGCGGCTGCCACCCGCGCCCGAGCGCCCCGAAACCGGCCGGCCGCGGCTTGTCCGAGGGACTCATGAATGGCTCGGCCGGGTAGGTTATGTTTGGCGCCTGCGTCTTGACTGCTGGATCAGCCGAGCGGGCAAGGGCGAAACCCACTCCCAGCGGATTGTGAGGATGGGTCTTCAGATCGGCGGTGGTGCCGCCGTAGGCGCGTTCATAGACGATAGGCATCCGTGTGAATGGATGTGGCGCGCTATAGCTGCCGGCATCGTACATGCGGTCGCCGACGATACTGAGTACCTTTTGCAATGGCCCGAACTTCAGTCCGGCTTGCATTTCTCGAACCGGCTTCCCGTTCGGCGCGTATGCGGTGCCGTTGACGATAACGTCCACGCCGGGCTTGCGCATAGCGATGTCAGCCTCGTAGCGCGTCGATGAAAGAGCAGGATCGCCGAAAAAGACGTCGCTGAGCGTCACCGGCAATTGTTCCTGGGCCGGTTCCAGGGCTGTCGTTTCCTCCGCGCCTTGGAAGCTCGCCGAAAAAATGCCCAGGAAAACCTCCTGACCTTCCGCATCAGGCAGTGTGTAAGACCCTACAGCGAAAGGGGTACGATTCTCCAACCAGACCGCAAAGCTCATCGGTCAGCACCAGGTTCTGTTCTCATCCATGCCGATCGGCCAGTACGGCATACAGGCGATCAGGCGCACCAATTCCTTCTTCCTAGCGTCGATCAACCATTGCAGAAGCAGGGTTTCGGGATAGATGACCTCTCCAGAGCTCTTGTTGGCGTCGCAGCAATCGAGCCAGTAATTGCGTACAATCCACACCACGTGGCCATGCGCGGCAGCGCCGGCGGCGCGCTTGTTGAACGCCTTGCGGATAGCCTCGTCGCGGTTCAATCCTTGCTGTTGTTGTGCTTTGACCGTGTCTGCCCACCAGGGCGCCGCGATCTCGTAGGCCATTTGGATGTCTTCCAAGTACCCGTCGAAAAGATCCTGATGCCGCCCCGAACTCTGGGCGAGCTTGCGCGCCGCGATTTTCGCATCCCGGGGCTCGATGTAGCCGGGCTGGCGCAGCAGGCGGCGAATGCCGCGGTCGGTTTCAAAATAGGTGATAAGCGCCATCAGGTGATCTCTTCGTCCTGGTCAAGCCCGATCGGCACAAAAACGAAGCCGTTGACCACTTCGGTCAGATCGGGGGCCTTGCTGGGGATGTCGTCGATCAGCAAGTCTATATGGCCGACATAGCGGGGGCTGTCGCCGAGGTCGTCGACACCCCACTTTTCCTCAGGCGACTTCTCGGCTTCCTCCACGAATTCGTGCTCGTTCTTTCGGTTCAGATTCTCCACCTCGAAATAGTGCGTGCGAAAGATATGCAGAAAGCGCGGGTGCCCGGAAATTCCAGTCGGCCAGATTAGTGAGATGGCATCAAAGCTTTCGACTGCAACGATGCCGCTCCACCAAGCATTGATTTCGGGCAGGAGCGCGCGCAGTTCGGCGATGTAGCGCTGCTGGATATCGTCGTAGCTCTTGGCGATCGCGATCATGGCGCACCTAGCTTTGTCGCATAGGCTTCCGCCTGGCTTCCCTGACTGCGAAAATGCGCTTCGCAGTGCGGCTTGACCCTGCTTGCCCGTTCGAAATACTTCTTGAAATCCGCAAGTTTCATATTGCATCCGCCAAGCGCCCAGGCCACGCACAGCGGCGGCTGATGGTCATGGGTCATATGGCCTTTACCGCGCGCCATATCCTTCCCATGGACAGGATCCTCGTATCGTACAATCGCCCCACCGCTCGGTCGCGTCGTGCGCCAGTGAGCGCGCTTTACCCGCGCGTCGTCCCGCTTGCATTCCCAGCATGGTTTGTTGCGGACCGCCTTCTTCTGGGCCGGGGAAGGATCCTTATCTGGTCTGTGGACCTTCGCGTCGTAAGGCTTGCTCGGACAGGGGCCGGGTGTGATACCCTTGCGTCTCAGCAGCGCCTTGAAGGTATTGATCGCTGTCTGGTCGATGCAATTGGGTATATCGCTTGCCGTATTCTGAGCCATCATGTCGCCGTGCCGATCGACCCCCTTGCCCTCCGCCTTGACCGTGAACGACCACAATTTGAAAACGCCCTTGCCTTTGATCTTGTGGGTGATGACGCCTGCACCGAGACCTTGGGTCGCCGGCTCGTTGCCGGTGCTGGTCGAAATCTCCGAAGAATTCTCGATCGCCGTCGGCTCGCCGTCGATTTTGACGCTTTTGGTACCCTTCGACAGGTCGGAAGAGGACAGCATATTGACATAGGGCACCGGAACCGGGCCCGCCGGCGGCGACGGCGGCGACAGACAGACATCGCCCGGCGCGATCCCCTTGCCATTGCTGCCCTTGTGGAAGAAGCCCATGTTCTCGGCGAAGACGGTAATGGCCATAATCAGCTTTCCTCGGCCGGCAGAGGCACGGTACGCATAACCGGCAGGGCGTTGTCGGCCAGATCATGAATGTCTTTGAAATGGCATTCGTGCACGTTCCAGCCGTCGCACCAGAAGACGATCTTGGGCTCCGCGTGGTTGGCCGGCGTCGGCTGAACCGCGTTGATCCGCTCGGTAACCATGGCACTCGTCCAGTAGTGCGCCACCGCGTCACCTGCGATCTCGGACACAGCATCGAACCATTCGTCTTCCATGCGGGGCGGGCGTCCGACGGCGGCGACTACGAATGGATATCTGCGCCCGACGCGATCCTCGCTCATCCGCCACGCGCCTGCGCAAGGCTGATCGCAGAAGATGCCAGCCGGCACCGTGAAGCGCCAGACATGCGGGTCAAGTTCGCCCTCGTCTGGTCGCGCTAGCAACTCCATCGACATCCAGCGGTCCCAGCGGTCGATGAAGGTCCGCGGCAAGTTCCACGCGACAAAGTCGCCCGTCGTCGGGATCTTGCCGAAAAATCCAGTGCTCATATCTGCGGCGGACATGAAAATTTCTTGAACATCTGCAGGTTATAGGGATTTTCGACGCTGGCGGCCTTGAGTTGGAAATCGGCGTACATGCCGTTCGTCCCCAGGCGCAGGCTGTAGACATCCGACAGCGCGGTGCCGGTGAAGCGACCGCTGCGCAACATTCTCAGCCACGCCCAGCTACCGGTCTCGTTGAGCAAGATTTCGGGCGAGCCATCGATCGGCTGGAAGGCAAGCGAGATGACCCCTGTGCCGTCCTTGCCGGGCCATGTCATCGGCTGCGGCCTCGTTGCATTGTTATAGTAGACGAGGTTCTGGCCATCGAGGTTGAGTGTCACGCGCGCGACATTGGGCGACAGGTCCTTCGGTTCGAGCGTGAAACTCATCAGCGGGCCTGTACCGCCCGGAAAGAGGTCATCGCGGATCCTCCTTGCCTGTTCGAACGCGGCCAGTGCCGACGGATCGAGGCCGAAATCGGCGCGCCATTTCCATGGCTGCGCCGACGTGTCAACATAGCTGATCAGATGGTCGTTGATGAAGGTATCGATCAGCCCGGCCGGTCCGAACAGACGGGCGAAGTCGCGGACATTGACGTCCACGGCGCTGTCAGGGCTGAAAGGATAGCGATTGTTGAGTGCTGCCTGGCAGAAGGGCAGGATGTCGGCTCGCCAGATCGCGTTGAGCTCCGAGGTGACCGCCTTCTGCGTCAGCCCGCTGGTATCGCCGGCAATGCCGCCCAACCAATCGTCGATCGGGTCGGGCAGGATCTGCGCCTGCCTGGCAACCGCTCCAGTCAGTTCTGCTAGGCCGCCCTGCTTCTTGATGGCGTCCTGGGGATCGGGATTGGCCGTTACCGTCTGCAGCACGTTGGACAATGCGGTCAACGCGACAATGGCGGCGTCGAGCGCCGGCGGCTGGCCCTCGACCTCGGCGATGGCACCCTTGAGCGGCTTGAAATGCTCGGCCACCAGACTGCCGGTAAGATCCACTTCGTCGGCGGAGCCCGCACGCGGCAAAAGCTTTGCTCCGGTTTTTACAATCTTGCCAAGCTTGCCGAGCTTGCCCAGAAGTTTTGAGCCGCCTGCCGCCGCAGCCTTGTCGTTCGCCGGCGCTTCATCGGAACGCGTAAGCTCAGTCTCTTGGACCACCGCCGTAACTAGGCGTTTGAGCGCGGAATCGGCGCTCGATAGATCCTTGAGATTCTCGCTGGCGACGTTGAGGTCGGTCAATGGCGCCAGCCTCATATCGCGCAGGAAGCTGTCCCATTGCGCGATGTAGTCATCGTAATAGAGCTTCAGAATATCCTCGGACAGCGCCGAGACCGAGGTTTCGGAATTTTCCGAGCAGCCGCCAGCAAACACCGCCCGGTCGAGTGCTGCCTGTGCGGCGACATCCTCGACCCGGTCGAGAATGGCGTCATGGAAGCCGGCATAGGTGAACGCTCCCGAAATGCCGATCCGAAGCGTCTTGTCGGAACGCCGCGCAAACACCTTGGCGCCGTTTGGGCCGGCGAAGTTTGCAGGGATCCATTCCTTGAGCGCAGTCACCGCCGGGTCGGCCAGCAATTGCTTATAGGCACGCGCCGGCAACGAAATCGTACAGACGGTTTTCAGTGCCTCGGCAACCAGGGCCTGGTCCGGGGCGATATAGCTGGCGTCGACCGCCATGCGACGGATCGCGGCAAGCTGGTGCTCTTCCGCATCAGCTGTCGGAAAGGGGGCCGCGGCCGCGAATTCGGGCAGACTGTTTACCCACCAGTTCTGGGCGAAATCCGGATTCATCTGGGAGAGGCCGGTCATCATGCGATAGGTCTTCAGCGCGCCAAGCATGAAGTCCGGATCGCGGATCTGCCGCCACATCGTTGCCTCGAGCAGCGCCACCATGTGCGGCTCAAGAATATTGCGCAAAGCGTGATCGTATGTGTCGGTCTGTGCTCGCACCAGCTCCGCCGAGGCCGATGGTCCGAGCAGATCCTGCGCGGCGCTAGGCGGCGTTGTCCGGGCATTGGCGACCTCATCCATGGCGCCGAGAGCGCCGTCGAGGGCAGGCTGTTCTACCGATGCCGGGTTTGCCGCGGCCGAGGTCAGTGGCGTTTGCAGCGCCTCGAACTGGCTTGCCTGGGCCGTGATCGCCTTGCGGTTGTCGTAATAGGACCAGGTGAACAGCCCGCTGACCAGCAGGGCGGCTGCGGCACATGCTGCAGCCGCGCCACGCCAGATCCAGGCGCGGCGGCGTTGCGCCAGCGGATCGAACGTGCCGAGGCCGGCTTCCTTGAAGATGACTTCTGTAAGCAGGTTCTTCAGGAAGAAGCTGCGTTTTTCGATACGCGGCGCGGCCAACGCCCGGCGCGGCGGAAGGCCGAAGGAGGCAGACAGCGCCGCGGTCAGCCGATCGATGGGCGCCCCTTCCTGGGTCGCCGATGTCAGATAAAGGCCACGCAGCCAGGCGGCCTCCTCATACCGGCTTTCCCCGAACATCGCCTCGACCAGTACCTGGATCGGCTCGGACAGGCTGGCGAGTTGGGCGGGAAACCTGAAGATTTCGGCGCGGCCAGCAAGCTTGTCCTCATCCTCCAGCCGGGGCACCAGCCGCCGCTCGAGCTCGCTTGCTAACGTCGCGATTTCCCGCGAGATCGTCTTTGCATCGACATGCGCATCGAGGGCGAACGTCGTCCCCCAGACCTGCTCGCGCGCAGCCGTCGACAAACCGCCGAAGAAAGCCTCGAACCCCTTGATCAGGTCGGCTTTGGTCAGCATCAGATAGACCGGAAGGCGGATTTCGAGGCGATCGTTGAGCTCGGCCAGCCGACGCCGGATCTTGCGGCCATGCGCCTTGATGGCGTCGTCGCCCTCCGAGAGCACATCGATCGAAAGCGCTACGATCACACCGTTGAGCGCGCGACGGCCCCTGTGCTTCTTCAAAAGGTCGAGGAAGCCCAGCCACTCTACCGCGTCGACGTCGGGTTGGCTCTCCTGTTGGACATAGCGGCCCGCAGTGTCGATCAGAACGGCGCTCTCCGAAAAGAACCAGTCGCAATTGCGCGTGCCGCCGACCCCTTGCAGGTCGTCCGTCAGGTCGATCGGAAAATTCAGCCCCGACTGCCGCAAGGCTGTGGTCTTGCCGGTGGCCGCCGGGCCGACGATCACGTACCAGGGCATCTCGCGCAGGAACTTGCGACCGCCCAGTTTGCGACGCTTCAACTCGGCCATGACCTCGGCGAACTTGGCTCCGACGGCAGCGACATTCTCCTCGCCGGGGCTGAGTGGCTTCTCCACTGCCGGCGCGGCGATTTCGGCGACGAACATCCGGTTGGCACGGATCGCCCGACGCTGGGCAACGATCAGCCAGATCAGCCAGAAGATGACCAGCAGCGCGATGATGACGATGCGCACATTGTCCGAGGCGAAAGGGTCGTAGGGTCCGACCCTGACGATCGGCCCGAATACCCAGATCATCAACGAAAGCAGCGTGATGCCAATCAGTGTCCACAGCCAGCGCGATGTCAGGACCGCCCAGAAGAAGCGCAGGATGAACATCTCACAGCCTCTTTTCGACCAGCACCTCAACGCGCCGGTTCAGGGCCCGGCCCTCGCGCGTGCCGTCGTCGGCCACTGGATCCGTGGCTGCCCGGCCCTCGGAATGGACGCGTTCCGGTGGCACTCCGTTTTGTACCAGCATGTCGGCAATGGTCTGGGCGCGAGCCTCTGACAGCCTTTGGTTGGTCGACAGCGGATTGGTTCTTTGCAGAGGAACGCCGTCCGTATGTCCGACCACAGTGATGTTGCCGATCAGATCACGATTGGCGAGGATCACCTTGGCGATCGAGCCGATCAGCGGCTCGAATCCTTCCGTCAGTGTTGGCCGCGACGACTGGAACAGTTCGGGGTTGGATGCCTGGATGACCAGCTTGGCCAGCGAAACGCTCTCCGTGCCGCTGAGAGCCGATCTGAGATTGCCCGGCGCCCCGGCCTCAAATTCGGGCAGCAGTGCGAAATCCACAGTCTCCGGCGGGGGGGCATCGACTGTTGGCGATATGCGGCTGATGTCGCCACGGGTCGGCGGCGGCAGGGCGCGGACCAGTGCTGAAAGCTCCACCGCCTGGCTGCTTAGCCCCATCGAGAGCCCCACATAGGTCGCGGTAGCGATGACCGCCGCGGCCAGGGCCATTACCCAGATCGGAACGATGAAGCGCTGCGGCTCGTCGGATGCGATGACGCCTTTCCAGTTTGGCGACAGCGGCGCATTCTCGGCATCGGCATCGCGCAGGAAACGGGCCGCAGCCACGCGAACGGCATTGAGCGAGCGATCGCCCGACCGGCCGGGCACGCGATACTTGCCGCGAAAACCAAGTGCCAGGCAGTCATACTGGAGTTCCAGCAATTCGCGATCTCGGTTTGGATGGCGCTCCAGTTCGTCGAGCCTTGTAAAGAACTGCGTGCCGGCGTCGACATCGCCGCGCAACATGACCACAAGCGGCTGACGCGGCCACGCGCTGGCCCCGCCCCAGGGCGTGTTCAGAGCCAGATCGTCGAGCAAGGCGGCCACCACCCACGCTGCCTGATCGGCCCGTTCCATCGACGACCCCGCCGCCATGGCAGTGTCGCGTGCCCGAACCAGTTCTTCGAGCAGCCGAGTGCGTAACAGTTCCGGATTTTCCGGTGCCAGCGCGCTTTCAAGCTCAGGCGCAAACTCGAGCAGGGCCGCGAAGGCGTTGACAAGGCCGTTCGGGTGCGTGCGCGAGCGTTTTACCGGCCCACCCGGCAGGGACGCCGCCATCGGCCGCGGCATCGGCGTACCGGTCAGCCTGATGCGAGTGCGTTCGCGATCCTCCGACAGTCCGAAAGGATCATCCCGGCTCATGGTTTCACCTGTTCACCGAATAGCAGTCCACCTGCGGTTCACTCGGCAGTACACCCGAAACGCCAATGACGAAGCCTGGGGCACCGAGCAGCGATGCCCAGTGCTCGCTTTTCTGGTCGAGCTCAAGGCACAGCCGATCGCCGTCATAAGGAATTTCGCGGGGTTGCGAATGAAGCGGTTTCAGCGGGATGCCGGGCAGGCGGGACTTCCACAGGCCCTCGAACTCATCAGCCGAGCCCACAGTCGCCTGGTTGACGAATATCTTGCGTAGCGCGTCCTCCGATAGTTCCGAACCGACCCGGATGACGATCCGGCTGGCCACCAGCAGTTTCGGATTGTCGATGCGGATTTTCCAAACATTGGTCGAATGGCGCATGACAGGCAGCGCGCGCGATTTCGGCTCGATGTAGCGCAGGCTTAGGATCAGTGAGCGCAATGCATCCGCCAGCGCCGAAAACGGCGGGCCGGGCGCCATGTGATCGTAAGCCGGCAGCTCGCCCAGTCGCCGCGCGCTCGAGCCGTAGGTCGCCATCGAACCGGCTAGCCCGGCCAGTTCCAGGTAGAGTTCGGCCGGATGGAAAACATCCTGCGCCAGCATATGGGCCAGCCGCGGACGCGCCGCGTTGGCGAGGTTGAGCATCAACAGGTCTTCGACGCTGCGCCCTGGCCCGCCCATGACCATCTTGCCATGCGCCTCGGCGATCTGGTCAAGGCCTGTGACGACTTCCAGAAGCAATTGCCGGTACCAGGCCACTGCACCAGTAACCAGGGCCGGTGGCAGGAATGTCTCGTCCAGCGAAACGCCGCCATCAGCGCGAACCCCCTTGATGTCGGCTATCGGCAGGGCGGTATAGCCGCCGACCGATTTGCCAGGTGCAAGCAACAGCGATTGCGGTCGGGCGATTTCGATTTCTTCGGGGTCTGAACCGCCCTGGACGGAATCGCGCACTGAAACGATCCGTCCATGATAGCGCGCACCGCTGGGTGGCGCATGCGCGGGATCGAAGCCAACGCCGCCGGCCGGCTCAAGCGGCAGAGCGATCAGCACTGGTCCGGCGCCTGTATCCGGGGTGACCGGCAGCGGACGCGGCCCGTCCATCAGATCCGGAATGGAGAAGGGGGTTCCGTCAGGGAAAATGCCTCGTGCAGACAGGATCGAGATCTGGCCGGCATCGAGCAATGCCTTATCCAGGGTCAGTTGCTGAAAGCCGAACGTGTGCAGCTGGCCGGCCTGCAACGCGCCGCGCACAGTCGCCTCGAAGAAACGGTCCTGCTGCTGGAAATGCTGGGTCCGCAGAAAAAGGCCTTCGGACCACAGCACCCTGTTTGCATCGCTCATCCGGCTACTCTCTGCATCGAGCTCCCCTTGCCTTGGCCGTCAGGCTGAAATGCCGCCGCTGCCGAGTGTGACATTGATCGCAAAGTTTGATCCGGGCGAAACCGATTTGGTCGTCCGCCAGTTTCGCCCGCCAGGCTCACGGATAAGTGCAACGAAGCCCAGGGCCGTCGCATCCGGTTCAACCGTAATGGTCTTGGTCGCGGTTTTTCCAGGCGCGACGGCAATCTGGTCGGATCCGATGAGATCACCTGCCAGTGCCGAGCCGGCATCCCCCTGCAAGGCAAAGTAGTCGGCGGAATTGAACTTACCGGTGCTGCGCAGCCGCATGGCCAGCACCGTCACTGGCCTGTCGCCGCCGCCCGGTCCAGGGTTCATGCCGGCCGCCCCTGACAGCTTGACCGTGATGACCGACGGTTTTGGCGGCCCGGCGCTTTGACAGGCCGTAAGCAGCCCGGTCGCACCCAAGGCAACGATAAATTCGCGTCGATCGATCATGTGTTACTCCTCCTCATATGCATCCCGAAAATCGGCGCCGATTTCGCCGAGAAAGCTTTTTTCCGCGCTCTCGGCGATTTCACGGTGGCGTTTCTGGTAAAGCTCCCACAGCTTGGCGCCGCGCCCGCCCGACAACAGAGTGCCGATCGCGGAACTCGATTTCAGCTCTTCTTCGATGGCTGCCGGCTCAAAACGGTCGACCATCCGCCGCAGAGCGGCCTGCACGCCGCGCCAGGCGCGCACATGATGTTGTGCGAGGTCGCGAACCGCATCCGCGATAGCCGCTTCGCCGGCCAGAAATCCGGGGCTGCGTTCGGCGATAAGCGTCACTATCGCGTCGTCGACCGTCGGCAGAAACTTGAGTGGATTGACCTCGGAGGCTCCGACCATTGTCTGCGCAACGCGAGCATTTCCCTTTTCTTCGGCACGCTTGCGCAGCAGCTGCATCAGTCCTTCCATCATAAGCCGGTATTCGCGGCCGAACTTTTCCATCTCGGCGACGGCGTCGCGCCCGGGAAAATCGGCTTCCGCGACGCCCATGCCGCGCAGGAATGCGGTGCGAAGCGCCATGTCGGCGAGCTGCCTCGCAGGCGGCGGGCGGGCGGGGCTGGGGCCTGCCGGCATTGGGGGAGGGGCATCTGCCGCCCGCATGGGCACGTCCCAGGGATTGGCCGCTTGCTTTGGTTGGGCGTCACGCTCGCGCTGACCGTTTGAGCCCGCATCGCTTCCCCGGCTGGGCGCCGCGGCTGGCCCAAAACCGAAGTCGTCGTTGAATTCCGGCAGCTTTGCCGTAGCCGGCTCCGTCGCGCCGTTGGGGAACGATCCCGAGTCGAGGCCGGATGGGTCTGTCTGGTTGGGCGTGCCGGCCGCTTCTGCGGTGCCTTTGGAAACAGGCGTTGAGATTGGATCGAGGCTGAACGGGTCATCGAAAGCAGGCGAGCTGCGCTGTCCGGAATTGGCGCGCTCGAACGCACCCGTGATCGGCTGCTCGAACGGGTTCGGCAGCCCGGCTGGACGTTGCCGGTGGGGCTCTTCTTCCACGGTGGCTGAAAAGAAATCGTCCCGGCCGATGCTGACCGGCGCCCGAGACGCCGGCCGCGAGCGCTCCGGAACTGGCGCTGCTGCTGCTGCTTGAGTGCTCGACGTCTGCAGATCGACATACACGACGTAATCGCCCAGTCTCAGCCGCATGCCATTGCGAAGACGCGTCGACTTGCCGGCGCCGAGCGGGCTGTCGGAGTCGTCTATGAACAAACCGCTGCTCGACGTATCGGTGACGAAATATCCGTCGCGCCCACCGGTGATCCTGCAATGGGCGCGTGAAACGAACATGTCGGGATCGTCGATCTTCCAGCCGGCGTCCGCGCTGCGGCCGATCACCAGTTCCCCCTCGTCAAGCCGGGCCTGCCGTACCGCCTGGGTGCGTGGCCCTTGCTCCAGCGTCAGCAGCAGACTCATGCCGCGACCTCCGCCCCTTCCTGCCGCCAGCCGACTAATGTCCGCAGCCGCAAGTCTTCAGCATCGCCCCTTTCAGCGGGCCGCGCAAGCCACGCGGTCCGGGCGAGTTGCACGGTTCCAATACGCGGCGGCGGAACGGCATCGCGCGCCAGCACGATGCGCACATCGACGTCGAGCGATTCGCCGACCATGTCGCTAACGGCCTGCTTGAACAATCTGAGGCGCTGACCGCCCGGCAGGAACGCCTTGAAGTCCTCATAGCCCAGCGGGCCGACACGGAGCTCGATCCTGCTTTGACGATTGAAGACGCGCGGACCGATCGTTGCTCCGCGACCGAGCGCTGCGTAGGCTTTGCCAAGGCGGGTCTGGAGCGCCGCTGGTATGGTCATCCAGGCAGCGATGAACTCCCTGATGTGGACCGGCACCTTGAACGCCTCCGACAGGAACAGCGTCAGCCGCTCGGGGCCGTCGACCTGATAGGCAAGCGAAGCGGCCTGACGCAGCTTCACGGCGTCCAGTTCGGGGCTGTGGGTGCCGGGAAGCCCTATCCCCGCCATGGCTTCGAGCATGGCGCGAACGCGCCCACCAACTGGGCGCTCGGCCTGAACCGCCGGATGCGCATCCGCCCACGCCCTGTAATACAGCGCGATCATGCGGTTCTGAAGAATGTTGACGAAGTCCATGAAGGTCGTGTCGCTGGTCTGCTGCGCATCGGCACCGGTGAACCAGCGTTGCGACAGGCGATCGAGCACCCAGCGCGTCAAATGCAGGGGCATCGGACCTTCAGGTCCCATCAGACCAATGTTTGCGACCGTGACCCTAGCGGGCGCTTTGTCAGTCGCTTCGCGAAATTCTGCCAAGTCCTTGGCCGAAAAGCTGAGCCGGACGTGCTGCCCGAGCCGCGAGGGTTCGCGCTCCGGCGGGCCGGAATAGCCGAACAGCCCGCCTCTTCGTTCGAGTCGGCGCAACAGCTCGAAGAAGTCGAACGCATCTGACAGCTCTTCGGACCGGTGCACGCCAGGCTTGTCTAGATCAGGTAGCGATTGCCGGGCGTCATCGGCCATGGCACATCCTCCTGCTTCTGCAGCAGCCATGTGCGGGTTCGCACAAAGCCGTTTATTCCGGCATGACGGGCAAACAGCCGTGCCAGCAGGGCCGAAAGCAGCAAGGTGCTTTGCCCCGCCAGGACCGATTGATCGACATGCAATGTCACCTCCGTGCCTCGTCCGAAGCACATCGGCCCATCGATCTGCAGCCGCTCGATGACCGACCGGGAGTCGATGCGCACGATCGAGTGCACATTGCGGGCGAGGCTCGGGTCTCCCCTGTCGGCGTAAAGCTCAAGCAGCGCATGCAGCGGCTCCACGCCGCGACCTTCCTTTGCCAGGCTTAGAAAGTTGAGCGCGAGCTGCGCTACAAGCCGCCAGGCGAGATTGTCGGCTCGCGATTCACCCGCCGCGCCCGCCGGCAGCGCTGCGGGGATGGCTGGGCGAGGCGGGCGCAATGCGCCGAGAAGCCGGATCGTTTCGACCGGATCGCCGGCTTCCAGCGTCAAAGTAGGGTTGTCGTCAAGGATCGGCAGATCGCGGTTGGTGCAGAGCGCCACGATGTCGACGCGCTTCAGCGGCCGGTTCGGTGGACTTTCCGCTGGGCGTGAAATCGCCAGGAAAACGTCGTCCCCCGTGTATGAAGTGCGGGTGAGGCCGTCGCGCCGTTCCTCCTCCGTCGGGCGGCGTGGGCGCCGTTCGGTGGAATAAACCCAGCCGCTGCCGCGGTTCTGTCCCAGGCTGAAGAGCTCCGGGATTGTGGCGTCGCTGCCCTCGCTGTCGGCGTCCTCGACGCGGATAACCCGATAGATTTCGAAGTCCCGCGCTCGCGTGCGGTCGGCATGCAGCACCTGCCGCGTTTTGCGCGGATCGAGCTCGACGACGTTGCACTCGCGTTCGAACAGATTGATGATCGGCGTTGCGAAAAGTTCAAAATCGGCCGCCATCAGATCGGCAAGTTCAGGCGCCGGACGCCTGAAGATGAAGATGATCTCGAGCTCGGCTGTGCATCTGCGCACGATGGGCTGCAACTCCGAAACCCGAGCATAGTGAAAGCGCTCCGGCATCATGAAATGTTCGCGCAGAAGACGATATCCTTCGAAGGTCGGACGTGTACGAGGCATCAACGCCTCGTCGTCGCTGATGCCGACCATTTCGGGTGCCGGCAACACCGATATTGGGTTGGTCTTGCCTCCCGGTCGTGCACCAACGGCTGAGCAGGCGCCGAAAATCGCATCGAAAAGCAGTGGTGCCTTGGTGCGCGCGGCAAAGTAGAGATCAAGGCGGTCGAGCGACAGTTCGTCGAGCTTGCCTTTTCCAGTGCGAGCGAGCGTGATGCGAAGCGCCGCCTGGCCATCCACACCGCCGATCCGCGTGATGCCGGCTGCCGCCAAGGCGCTGCGATCCTGAAAGTACCCGACCGAGGTGATGGCTATCGGCCACAGCGTGATGTCCTGGGCGGTGGTGAACGTGCAACGCGTCGACAGGCCAGGCTGGAGGCTGGAAACCAGCCGCGTATTGCGCTTGACGACATGACCCCCAATCATTGTCTGGACCTGCTGTCCAGGTTTGAGCACCACCATGGCCGTTGCCGGGGCCGGCGTGACAAGATCGGGATAGAGAACATCAAGAACGGCTCGCGAGAAGCGCGAGCGTTCCGCATCAACTTTGAGCCGGGTCCGTGCGGCCAAGAAAGCAACACCGTCAAGCAGCCGCTCGACATAGGGGTCCGGACAGGGGACCGTATCGAGTGAAAGGTTGCGCGCCACCGCCGGATGCATGTCGGCAAATTCTGCCGCCAGCGCACGGATATGGGTCAGTTCCTCCTCGTAATATTCTACGAAGACCCGATCCATCTCAGGCTTCCCTAAATTCGGTCCGAGCCAAGCCGTTATCGAGATTGATGGTGGTGCGCAGGCGCATGCGTTCGGGTGTCGGCGTCATGATCAACACCGCATCTATCTCGATCTTCAGGCCCACGGTTTTGTCGCCAAGGGTTACCGTAACCTTTGTTGCGCTGTCCTTGAGCCGCGGCTCGAAGGTGGCAAGCACCGAGCGGATCTCGCGCGCCAGGGCCTCGCGATCGAAGTCGCGGGAGGAACGGCCCGAGAAGGAAGGCACGCCGTAATTGACGACGCTGCGACGCACCTCCGGAAAATCTGCGAGCGACGGCGGGTTGTCCGCTGCCTGGTCGCTTTCAAGATCGGAAAGCAGCGGTACGGCCTCGAACCGTTCGGTGTTGAACAAAGCCTCGACATCGCGCCGCACAGCCTCCTTGAGCACACGAACCGACACCACCACGCTGCGGCTTTCGAGTTCGGCGCGGTGCTGGCTCTGAAAGGCCAGGCGATGCAGACGCCGCTTCTGGTCGGCGGTCAACTCCGCGTCGGCGTCGATGAGCCGCGCACTGGCCGCAACCAGGTTGTCCAGCCGCTCCGCGCCAAGCTCGTCCTGCAGCGCCTGGCGCAGCCCGTCTATCTCGGAGGTCACGCCCGGCAGATCGTTTACGAGGCGGTCCCATAGAGAGGGCTGGACCGCTTCGCGCTTTGCTCGCGAGCTGCCGCTACCCAGCGACTTGTCCGCGCCGGGCCGCCGGGCCTCACTTGCCGACATAGACATCCATTTCGATTTCGTCGTTGTCGTCGTAGACGAACTTTATCTTCTTGTAGGCAAAGCTGACCTCTTCCTCGATCAGGTCCTCCTCATCCTCGGCCTGCGACATGTCGTATTCCATGATCGAGGCGTCGGTGAGTGTGACGACCAGGTAATCCTTGGTCTCGCCATCAATGGTCCGCCGTGCCGAAAACACGACTTCGTCCAGCGCCTTGTTCTCGAACAGCGCCTTTTTCAGGTAGGGCGAGGACTTGTCATAGTGCTTGGTGAACTTGATCATCCCCAAGGAAACACGACCGCGACGAGACAACGAATTGGGATCGTAGGGTGCGACCATCTTGTAATCGACCCCATGGATTTCGATTTCGTCCTCGTGGCCGTCTCGAACGCTTGGGCCCTTGATATCTGGAACCTTCAGAAAGCCATCAATCTTCGTATTTGTGGGCATTTTCCTTCTCCACCGCTTTCAAAAACCAAGATGTTGTTTGTACAAATCAAGTCTTCACCGACGGAAGTTCCGACACCAGTCGGAGCGAGGCATTGATGCCCTCCAGCTGATAGTGCGGGCGCAGATAGAAGCGAGCATTGTAGTAGCCGGGCCGCCCCTCCACGCTGTCCACCTGGACCTCGGCGGCGGCAAGCGGGCGCTTGGCGCGCGCCTTGTCGTCGGCAAAGGCCGGGTTGGCCAGCACGTAGCGGTTGATCCATTCGGTCAGCCAGATCTGCATATCGGAGCGTTCCTTGAACGAACCGACCTTGTCGCGCGCGATCGCCTTAAGGTAATGGGCAAAACGCGACACCGGAAACAGATAGGGCAGGTTGGCGCTTAGCCGCTCGTTGGCCTGTGCATCGGGGTCGACCAGCCGTCCTGCCCTTGTCTCGTCGTCCTGCAGCGAATGCGCGCCAATAAAGGCCGCGAGATCGGTATTCTTTCGATGCAGGATGGGCATCAGGCCGAGCTTGGCCAGCTCAGCCTCGCGCCGGTCGTCGATGGCGACCTCTGTCGGACATTTCATCGCTATCGAGCCGTCATCGGTCGGGAAGCTGTGCACCGGCAGGTTGAGGACCGTGCCGCCATTTTCGACACCGCGGATCTGCGTGCCCCAGCCATAGAGCTTGTGGCTGCGGTTTATATTGACGCCCATCGGGAAGGCGGCATTCATCCAGACATATTTGTTGTGATCGCCGTGCACCTCCTCCTCGAAGGTGAAGCCCTTCACCGGAACGGTGTCCGTGCCATACGGCAGTCGCGCCAGAACGCGAGGCATGGTCAGGCCGATGTAGCGCGCGTCCTCGCTCTCGCGCAGCGACTGCCAGGAGGCATAGGCCGGGTTGGAGACGATCTGCTGCAGGTCTTGCGGGTTCGGCAATTCCTGCCAGCTGTCCATACGGAACAGGCGCGGCGAGGCAGCTGCGATGAACGGCGTGTGCGCAGAGGCGCAGATCCCGGAGATGTTGCGCAAAAGACCGACGTCGCGCGGGTGGTTCGAGAATTCGTAGGCGCCGATCACACAGCCGATCGGCTCGCCGCCAAGCATCGAATACTCGTCCGTATAAAGTTTCTTGAAGATCGGGCTCTGATCCCACATCTGGCCCTCATAATCCTCGAGGGTGTCGGCCAGCTGCTCCTTGGAAATGTTCATCACCCGGATCTTCAGCTTCTGATCGGTCTCGGTATTGTTGACGAGATACCACAGCCCACGCCATGTGCCCTCCATTTCGCGCACTTCCGGCGCGTGCAGGATTTCGTTGACCTGTTCCGACAGCATCTTGTCGATCCCGGCGATCAGCGACTTGATCGACTTGATCGCATTGGACGAGATGGTGGTGGTATCGGACCGTGTTTGCGCTGCAAGCGCGAGATTGCGCACGAGCTGCTGCAGCTTCTCGCTGTCGTCCTTCTTGACCTTGAAATCCTTCTCGAGGAGCCCGCTGAATTCTCCAAGATCGATGGTTTCCGCCTCGGCGACGGCGGCGGTTTTTTGCTGTTCGGCCATGGTCATTCCCCTGCCTTGTCGTCCGCCAGCGCCTGGCTGGCGATCTTGCCAAGAAGCGGTTCATTGTTCAGCAGTTGCGCAATGCGCTTTTCGGCATCCACACGCCCGTCCATGAAGCCGAGAAGTTCCTCGAGCTGGCGGCGCATCTTGAGGATTTCGGCCAACTGTGGGACCTGCTCGGCAATCTTGTCCGGCGCGAAGTCGCCCATCTTGGTGAAGGTAAGGTCGAGCGCCAGCTCCTCGTCCCGCTCGGCGCCTTCGGCCTGGGGCAGCGTATTCTTCACGCGGGCTTTCACGCGTGGTCCAAGTGCCTCCATGAAACGCGGGAAACGGTTCGCATCGGTCTCGACAAAGGAGCGGTCCAGTACCGACTTCGACGCTTCCTTGGTCTGCGAAGCGCCTGAAAGGTCCGCCATGACGGCCATGACGAACGGCAGCTCGATTGTCGTTGGACTGCCATAGGTTTCCACGTCGTAGGCGATCTGCACCCGCGGCGCGCGATTTCGTTCGATGACCTTGGCTTTGCTTTCGGCTGGCATTGCTTGCTACCTTTCATCCTTCTGAGCCGTCTTCTTGGCATCGGGAACGCCGGCAAGCAGCCGGAACTCCTTCAGTCCCGACGGGGCGAGATCTTCCATCAGTTCAACAAAATCCATATGCACCATCCGGCGCACACGGCGGGCGAGGTGGGGAATCGGGCTCGACGGTTCGGTCCGGTCATAAAAGGCGACGACGAGGTCCAGGCATTTCACCACGTCGTCGCGCGAAGTAATCCGGTCGGGAAGTCCGGTGCTCGAGTCAGCGTAGCTAGCCACACTTGCCATAGTATCGGCTCCATGACCGTTTCGGGCAGGCATTACCTGTTCTGCCGGCGAAGCGGACGGCTTTACTGCGCCATTCGCCATCGCGCCGGCAGCCGAGTTGCGCTCGAGGGTTGTCAGCAAACGCTGCAGGAACCGTTTTAATTCCGGAATGGTGGTCCCGCCGCTGCCTTCAAGGCGAGCGTTGAGGGCTGTCTCGACGGCTTCCAGTGCCGCGACCGCCGCGCGCGCATCGGTAATGAGCGACTGCATTTCCTCGTTGGCTTGATCCGCCTGTGCCGCGCACCCGGCACGGACACGGTTCAACAATTGTCCATGCGCACTGACAAGCGCTGCTTTTTCGGCCGCGTTCAATCCTGACGCTGCTTCTTGTAGCATGAGGCGGTCGTCGAGCGCAGCTTGTTCCAAATCGCGTCCGCTGATCGGTCCGATCGAGCGTGGCGCAAACAAAGTCATTTGCCGCAGGTTGGCCAACAGCCCGTCCTGACCATTTTGAAGGTCGAGCAGCGCATTGATGCGGCGCAAGGCGGCTTCGCGAGGCGACGTGTTGGGCCGCAGCGCCGGGTGCATGGTTTCCCAATGCTGGTCGAATGTCCGCCCAATAAGCGTCAGACCCTGCGCCAACCCGGCCAGTCCCTGCTCGTTGGCCAGTGCGCGTGTGACAATTACAATCAGGCGCAGGTCGCGGCCACGCGCGCGCAATTCCTCGGCCTTGGTGATTACTGCTGGCCAGTCGACAGGAATGGTGCTTTGCGAGACCGGCTTGTTGTTGCCGTCATGGACAACCTTGACCTGAGGCTCTGTCAGGCGCTCCAGTTCGTGAAACGCCGGATCGTTACGCAAATCCTCTCCCGACGGATTTTCACCGTCGAGCGGAGCAAGCCAGAGTGCGACGTCGATCACACCGATCCCCCAGTCACCGGCCCTGAGGCCGAACCTGCCGCTACGTTATCACACGGTTGCGCTTTTCCACAATTCAGCGAGTACGGAAAAAATTAACAAAAGCTAATGCAGCCTTGTCTTGATTGTTGAATCCGCCGGCGTGTTTGCCGGGCCGTGGATCGGGAATGCGTCTCACCTGGGCTGTCAGGCTCGTGGTTGTTTGCGGCCGCGATGCGGCATCTTCGACGAATGATGGGAGCCCGCATAACGGTGCATCGAAACCTTTGTTCATCCCGCACTTTGTCAAGCGGCTGCTTATGTGGCAGGTTATCGACTTGCAGAGTGCAGGAGCACGTTCGATGGAACAGCGCCGGTCATCGCAGAGCTTCAAGCGCAAGGAACTGGTCGGCAAGCTCAACCCTCTAGGGTTGCGCGCCTTCAAGGCAGCGGCTGACAGTGCCAAGCTGCGCGGCAATCCTTACGTCGAACTCGTCCACTTCATCGAGCAGCTGGTGCTCTCCGACCGCTCGGATGTGCAAATGATGATTGCCGATGCAGGACTGGATGCGAGCCGACTTACGGCCGATATGACGCGCGCGGTGGACAAGCTGCCCTATGGCGCAACCTCGATCGAAGAGTTTTCCGACCATATCTTCCACGCCATCCAGGAGGCCTGGAATCTGGCAACACTGGAATTCGGCGTGGAGGAGGTCCGCAGCGCACATGTTCTGCTTGCTTGCCTGAAGACACCGGTGCTGGAAGGCCTGCTGTCGAAGATCAGCGGCGAGTTCGACAAGATCGACGCCGACGCCGTCGTGACGCGCTTCGCCGATGTCACGGAGGGCTCACTCGAAGCCGGCGCTGCGCCAACGGTCACCGCGACAGAGGCCCCGCGGCGGACTCCGGGCGGGGATTCGGCATTGGCCAAATACGCCACCGACCTGACCCAGCGCGCCCGCGATGGAAAGATCGACCCGGTCGTCGGTCGCGATCCTGAGATCAGGCAGATTGTCGACATATTGATGCGACGCCGGCAGAACAATCCGATCCTGACCGGCGAGGCGGGCGTCGGCAAGACTGCAGTCGTGGAGGGTTTTGCTCTGCGCATCGCCAAAGGCGATGTACCGCCCCCACTGCAGGGAGTGAGCGTGCGCATGCTCGACGTCGGATTGATGCAGGCAGGCGCTAGCGTAAAGGGTGAATTCGAAAAACGGCTGAAGGCCGTAATCGACGAAGTTCAATCCTCTGAATCGCCGGTCATCCTCTTCATTGATGAAGCCCACACCCTGATCGGCGCCGGTGGTGCTGCCGGAACCGGCGACGCTGCCAATCTGCTCAAGCCGGCGCTGGCACGCGGCGAGCTTCGCACGATAGCGGCCACGACCTGGGCGGAATACAAGCAGCACATCGAGAAAGACCCGGCACTGACCCGCCGCTTCCAGGTGGTAAAGATTGACGAGCCTTCGGAATCGGTGGCCATCCTCATGTTGCGCGGCGTGGCCGGCGTCCTCGAACAGCACCACAAGGTTCAGATATTGGATGAGGCGATCGACGCGGCGGTCGGCCTGTCACATCGCTACATCCCGGCGCGGCAGCTGCCGGACAAGGCGGTCAGCCTTCTCGACACCGCCTGCGCCCGTGTTGCGGTATCGCAGCACGCCACGCCAGCCGAGGTCGAGGACATCATGCGCCGCCGCCAGGCGCTGGAGGTCGAGCGCGGCATTATTGGCCGCGAGGCTGCAATCGGCATCGAAGTGGCCGAGCGGCAGGCACGGGTCGAGGCTGGGCTTGCCGAGACCGAACGCACGCTCGCAGCCGCGCAGCAGCGCTGGGAGCGCGAAAAGGCGCTGGTGGCCGACATACTCGAATTGCGTGCAAGGCTGCGCGGCGACGGCGTGCCGCTCGATGCCGTGGAAGGGCACGAGGCCGCCACGGAGACCAAGAGCGGGGAGGTGCCTGAGACCGAACTGTCCAATGCCGAGGCGAAGGTTCCGGCGGCAGGTGGTCCTGCGCCTCCCGATCCGGCTGCCGATCTCGCTCGGCTGCGCGAACTGATGAGCGAACTGGCCGAGGCGCAAGGCGAAACACCGCTGATCCTGCCATCGGTCGACCGCAACGCCGTGGCGGCCGTGGTTCAGGACTGGACGGGCATCCCGACGGGCCGGATGCTGTCGAGTCAGACGGAGAAGGCGCTGCGGCTCGCGGTCACTCTGTCCGAGCGCGTTGTCGGACAGGATCATGCGATGGAGATGATCGCCAAGCGCGTGCAGACCAGCCGCGCCGGTCTCGGCGCTCCGGAAAAGCCAGTGGGTGTATTCCTGCTTTGCGGCCCCTCGGGCGTCGGCAAGACCGAAACCGCTTTGGCACTGGCCGAAACGCTCTACGGCGGAGAGCAGAACCTGATCTCGATCAACATGTCCGAATTCCAGGAGGCGCATACGGTCTCTACCTTGAAGGGCGCGCCCCCCGGCTATGTCGGCTACGGCAAGGGCGGAATTCTCACCGAGGCGGTGCGGCGCAAGCCCTATTCGGTGATCCTTCTCGACGAAGTCGAGAAGGCGCATCCGGACGTGCACGAAATCTTCTTCCAGGTGTTTGATAAAGGGATGATGGACGACAGTGAAGGCAGACGGATCGATTTCAAGAACACGCTGATCCTTCTCACGTCGAATGTCGGCTCCGAAGTCATCATGGACCGCACAAGGAATGGCGCGGTACGGGCAGGGCTCGATGAACTGGACACCGCATTACGCAGCCCGTTGCTGAAGGTCTTCCCAGCGGCCTTTCTCGGCCGGGTGGTGACCATCCCTTACTTTCCGCTTTCCGATTCGATGATCGAAGCGATCACACGTCATCAATTTGCTAAGATTGCTCGCCGGCTGCGTGCAACCAACGACGCGGAATTGGTAATCGGCGACGGTGTCATGGATCTGGTCAAGACCCGCTGCACGGAAATTGAATCGGGCGGCAGGATGATCGACGCAATTCTGACCAACACGCTCCTCCCGGAGTTGAGCCGCGGTGTGCTGAACCGGTCGCTCGCTGGTGAAAAGATGACAAAGGTCACTGTTGGCGCCTCAGGCCAAGGGTTTACCTATTCCTTCGAATAGGAGCGCGAATATTATGGCGGCTCCTTTCCTCGGCTGTGGCGAGCGTTGCGGCAACCAATGTTACCATCAATGCGGCTGCCTGAAATGTCATTTCCCGACCCATGCCCCCGACTGAATGTCCTCATTCCGCTCATGATCAGGAGTGCAGGTCAATCACGTCCGACAAAACGCAAAAAACCGCTGTCAATACCAACTTCTTGCGATGGATTTGCGCGGCGGGGATAGGCAGGCTTCGGGGCGAAGGAGTGCCCGCCATGACCGTCCTCGCTTACAGCCTCGCCGCCGACGCACAGGGAACGTGGAGAATCGTCTTTGTGCCTGACGATCTGCATCTCTATGTGGAATTCAGCCGGCCGAACGCTGGGTCAAATCCGGTGCACTGGCAGAGCGT
The DNA here is from genome assembly GCF_040323385.1 of Mesorhizobium sp. M0045. Classification (NCBI taxonomy): domain Bacteria; kingdom Pseudomonadati; phylum Pseudomonadota; class Alphaproteobacteria; order Hyphomicrobiales; family Phyllobacteriaceae; genus Mesorhizobium; species Mesorhizobium sp. M0045. The sequence goes on along the minus strand of NZ_JAMYUY010000015.1, from coordinate 84,369 downwards.
GGATGATTTCCTTGCGTGGCGCCCTACAGGTGCGCTCCACAAGGATGCGCTCGATCGCTTGGTTTCGCTAATTTGCCAGTCGATGAGCGGCCCCTAAACGAAAAAGCGACGGAGTGATGCATTCGACAGTGTCAGGCCTAGCCGTTCCAATGTTGCAGCTCCACGCACGCACCAGCTCAAAGCTTGGTTTCTTTCTGAGGAGGCGCGCTGGGATCAGGACAATCAGGATGTGGCAAGTTTTCACACGGAGAGGGCTGGTCGCGAACGCCGCCATAGTGTTTCACGAGTTTTGCGAAACCTTAGGCGAAGGCGAAAAGAAGCGCGAGGACAACCGCTATTCGGACGGCCATGGGGTATTGTATCAGGATCCCGCTCCGGAAGGGCGCGGATCACTTCCCTCGCGCAATTTCCTTCGCGAGATCCCCCGTTTCACGAAGCCCTGTCGCTGATCTCGTCAACCACCGGTTCGTCGCCGAGCGTGCATTTCATAGCTCAAAATCAGACCGAGAGAGCGTACCGCTAGGAGCGAACAAAAGCCCGCCGCACCTTTCGGCACGGCGGGCTCTGTTGGGACGATTCCAAGGCTATGCGGCTACCGCGTGCGAACTGCGTTGAGGGCGATTCCATGGGTGTCTTGTTTCAGGGCAAGATTTTTGGCAAGTTCTTCGCGTTTTGGGAGAGGGCAACAACCATGAAATCATTTTGCGTGGGCAGCGTGTCCGTTGCAGCAATGGCGATTTGTATCACCTCATTCGTTTCAACCACCGTCCACGCCGGTTCGATCGCTTACGAAACTGGGTATCAGAAAGCCGCGTATTTGAATTGTTCTCAAACAGTTTACAACGAAGACGCTTTCGGAAAATTTATGGCCCAAGACGATAAATATATAAATACCCGCGATTATAAGCGTGGCTTTGCCGCGTTGGAAGCCGGCCTGAAAAGTGATCACCGCAGCAAAGTGTGCTTCGATGCCGCTCGCGCCAGCAGTTCGTGGACGGACCGCTGACTGGCGTCGCCCCGTCCGGACCGACAAGCCTCACCCGCAGTTTCTGCTCATCTTCTTCCATCACAAGGTGTCCACCTATTTTGGTGGACACCTCATGCATCAGAGCACTCAACAGGTGCAGGGAAATTCGCGCTTACGTGCAACGAACTGAGACGCCTCGCTCTACTGACCCCATCATGCGGCGGGCTAACGTCGACCGCGAAGAGAAGCGCGTGACCCGCGGGGCGACATGGTCCGGTCGATTATCAGGTCGAGCTTGACCTCGACGACCCCAATCAGAGAAGCTTGGTAGACGAGATCAGGTGGGAGCGGCGGGACAGCTCCGTGACAAACAGAGTCGGGGCTCCTCATTGAAGAGCCGCAGCTTCGGTCTGTTCTTGTCATGCGCCTTTTTTGCCCTGAGCATTTGAGACGTCGCGTCGGAGCCTTTCCGGGCCACTGGGCCGTATACGCGCTAGCGCGCTCAGCTTTAGCTCCGACTCCAGCCCTGGAAAGCCAGCCAGCGTATAGGCCGCGGCCATCGAGCCAAACCGCTTTTTGAACACACGGTATATGGGCAGAGCGGAGTCCGCATTAATCAGCGACAATGTGAGGTGCCCGTGAGCGGCGCGCAGCCGCCGAAATCCGTCTAGAAGCTCTTCGTTCGAGTACTTTCGCAGAGCTCCCCGCCGATCCGGTACGTAGCCGACCGCCGCATAGACCGCCTTCAAGCTGCCGAAAAGCCGGACATAGCACTGTCCTGACGCAGTATACGGACAAGCATTGATCACGGTGAGGCTGAGTCGTTTCTTCTCTTTCAATAGCCGCTTCAGATTCTTGAGCATTTCGGGCTTTGTATAGGTGTATCCGCGCTTTCCCCTTGCGAGTTGCGCCCTCCGGAATATTTGAACCGTTACAATGGGCTCCATGACCCGGATTCGGACCCATTTATCGGGAGTGTTGGGCTTTGATTGGCTGCTCATACTATGCGACGTTCGGTTGTAGACATAGTAGCCTATCATCAACTCGCTTTTGAGAAGAGATGCGACGCGCCCGGTCGTCCACACATAGCCGTATGTGGAGGGCACTCCTTCCTTGTTCAGACGAACCGATATGCCGGCCATGCTCTGCCCTTCAACAACAAACATGTTGAAGATGCGCCTCACAAGCTCGATTTCGTTTGGCGGGCCGGGCACAAGGAGAACGCGGTCGCCAGCGAGCCCCTTCTGTTCTCCAGGGCCGAGAAGGCCTCTGGGCTCGCCATCTTTATCCAGCAACAGTCGCCTGACGCCGTAGGGCACAGGTCCGCCCTGGCTGAATCCGAGACGAGCCTGCTGCAGGTGCGCTCTGGACACCTTTGCGGATAGCTCGCGGCTGTACTCGCTTGCCATCACCCGTTTCATATTCTTGAGGATCGCAGAGACCATGCTGCCGTCGTTCTCGAATTGTTCGCCGCAATATTCCACCGCGACGCCTGCATCACGACAGAGAAACTGGTAATGAGCGGATTGGTCCGTATCCGGAAAGCGGCCCCAGCGGCTGACGTCAAGGACGAGGATTGCCGAGAAAGTCTTTTGGCCAGTCACGACATCGGCCAGTAACTGCTTCAGTCCGTCGCGACCTCTTATGCTCAGGCCGCTTTTCCCAGCGTCTTCGTAGGTTTGGACGATAGTGTATCCGCGCCGCGCCGCGTACTCCGTAATGGCCATCGCCTGGTTCTCCAGCGAATAGCGTTGATGTTCAGTGGACATGCGAAGGTACTGTGCCGCACGAATAGGGCGCGCTGTCTGCAACTCGAAAGCCATGGGTTCTCCTTGGGCTTGAACAAGCCCAGAGACACCAAATGTCTTTCAGAACTCTGTCGCATTCGGTAAAACCCTATTCGGCGGCCACGAAATTGGGCGCCCAGATCTCCTAGCAAATGGATGAGTGGACAGCGCAAGTTAGCGACCTAGTGTCTTGCGGTCGCAATCCGGATTGCCGGCCGGTCCCCAGCCTTGAATGCAGGTAGGCAAGTAGCTTTGCCAGCGCCAGCGGCCTGACAAAACTTTCGTCGATTCCTGACTTCAGGAGCGCGTAATGCTGGGTCTCGGCACCGGGCGCGATCAAAGCGACCACGGGGGGTGCGGGCATCCTGCGTGAGCCGGCTACAGCTCTGCACCATGTCGTTGTCCGGCCGGCAGTCCAGCACCAGTGCGTGGACCGGCGTTTCAGTAGTCATGTGGAGGATTCATCGACGTTGCTCGCCAGCGCACTGGTAAAGCCGTCCACCGCAAGGATATGGCTGAGGATCAGATAGAATTCTGCGTCATGTGAGCATATCACGATCAATGGCTTCATGGCAGGCAGAGAAGCCGATGGTTTGCGGTCACTAGAAAAGGCGGAGCGAGGAAAATTGAAGTACGAATGGGCGGACAATCCTCACCTGTTTATACCAGTAACAGCCTGCGTCGTTGTATTGGCGCTGAGCTTCGCAGCTATGTTCATCTCACTCGCAAGCATAATTCTGCGAACAGGTTTCTATGGTTCAATTGATGAACACAACCTTCCTTGAAGCGAGTGAACGGGAAACCGGGATCCCAGGCTTCATGCTCAATTTTGGTCACCCCGCTTCCAGATGGCGCGTCGTACAATAGCATATGGCGCTATCGTCTTTATCGGCACCTTCGGTGTGATGGCGCTTATTTTGATTGTTTTCGGTCACCCATCCTAACCGGAATTTCAAACTGACCCACTACCCGCCGCCGTGGTGCTTGTCGGCACCTCCACCGGCTTTTTCGAGTTCCAGACCTTCTCGCATCCTATTGCCGGAATTGCCTAGCGTCGCTCCCTGCTTGGAGACCCCTCCGGTCGCTCTTGACGTGAGCTGATCCTGAGCGGCATTGCGTCGTCGTTGCGGGTGAGCATCGCTGCCGAAACCGGACATCCGGCCTTTCATTAGGCGCAATAACTTTGAAACAAATCCTGCTGGCAGGCGTTCCAGCATAGCGGGCGGGTTTCCGGAGGACCCAATGCCCGACGAATACAATGACATCGTCATCCCTCAAGACCACGACGCATTGCCACTTCGGGAGGAGGAGTATTTCGTCGTCTGCCCGGCGTGCGGCCAGGCGTTCGACATCAGGTGTATGGCAGAGGCGCTTCATCACAACGAGCTGGGCCATCAGCCCTACGACCTCGACTCGTAGTCGGCGGTTTTCGAGGACCGAACGTCGAGCCTGATCGAGACCAATATCAAGCGTAAGTTCTCGCTCATCTGCCGGCGTTGCCGACTGGTCAGCTTAAACGAATCCCTGTCGCGAGGGCGTAGCTTTGCCGGCACGCTGTGTCGTGACAGACACCTTGCAGGCTTTCAGCGACGACTTTATTGCCGTTGCAGTTGTTGTCGATGTGGCCGTGGCGCCGTCACCGACCGGTTGTTAACCCAGGGGAGGGCGCTTACTCCACCGCAACCATGTCGTCCAGTTCCGTCGCGACGCACCGAAGCAGACTTTTTGCGGGCATCGGTGGCGGGACGAACATGTGATCTCCATAATGGCTACGAGCCGGCGCGCCCATCGCGTCTGACCGGCGACCAACCGCTCGCTGCAGAGAAAGTTCCCGTCGAGCGGGATGCCCCGCGCCGACACCGGCTGTTGTCTCGCCAGAGCGTTAACCCGTTGAAGTCCGGCGATGCTTTCTCAGCCGAGTGATCGCCGACTTGTCGACAGTAATCACCCCGCCGCAGTCAACGCGCACAGTGAGTTTGTTCCCTCCGCAATCGATGCGGGTGACGTCCCCAACAAGAACCACTCGGTCGCCGGCGCGGACTTTGGGTGGCGGATCAATCGTATAAGGATGGTCATACGAAGGAATGCTCACCCTGGCGCGCCCGCTGGGGAGAATCGCGATGACGATACCTGCTAGCGCAACCTCATCGCCGACCTCAAATTCACGGGGCATGTTAACGTGCAGCATGGTGTTCCTCCCGATGCTTTCCTAATTCACGCTTTGCTAAATTAATGCCCGGCCAACCAGGTTGGTTGCTTGCAATCGACTTCGTACGGTTCCGCACAATTCCAGCTGGGGTATGCACTCCCAGTTGGCCTCGGATCGGCCTTGTGTGCGTCAATTCTACAGAAATGGTTTTAACATTTCAGCGATGACCTTGGCGCGCCCGCCCAACCACGTGTTAGCGAAGCGACGGACTTCCTCTCGGTCCGGCGATGGCCATAAAATGGCTGGTTCGCGTTCAGGCACGTGGCTCCGGCAAGTTCGAGGAACGCCGACGCCAGAAACAGGTATCGCCTGCTGTTCCCAAAGTGACGGCTCCCTCGGAGCGGAAGTTGAACACCGGCCCACCGTTAGGTCCGGCTTCCAACGTCATAAAAGCCGCTCGAGGGCGCTTTACCTGCAACGCTGGTTATTGGAGCCGGCTCGTCAATGCGGGTGTCGTGCGCCTAAGCGCAAGTCAAATTCGTTTTCAGGCTCGGGATATCAAGGCCAGCGGCGCTATCATCCGGTAATATTCAGCCAGGCCATATGTTGTTTGCTATCGTTGCACATGGGAGGCTCCGATCGGGGGACATTTCAATCACAATGGCAACCGGACAGACGCTGGAAGCGCCGAGCCTGAAAGGCTAGAACGATGACACAAGCTTTGCCCTTCTTCGCGCCAGGCTTCGAGCTTTTTGGCGAGCGATCCTGAGCTCGGGCAGCGTTGGCTGCCACCAGCCTCGTTGCCGTTCCGCTAACCCGGCAGCACGCCGAGCGGGCCATGTTCTAATCAATTCAGCCAACGTGGCCGGACGCCATCTGCCCCAGACATGGTCGACCTTCGCCTCGATTAAATGCGGATAGAACGCTGCTAACTCCGAGGCGTCGACGAGTTCACCCGAAATCTCGGTGAAGACGACGATGCCGTATTGCTCCGTCGCCACGGTAAGGCCAAGCCGGGGTAAATCGTCAGCAGGCAATGGATAGCGACGTCGCCTGCGTTCGGCATACTGCAATCTAGCGGCTTTATATTCCTCGGAGTCTTTGGACGCGTCCCGTCGCCGTTTCCTCTCCTCCGGTTCTGCGCGGCCTGCCGCCCTTTCGATGCTTGGCCAATGGCGCCTCAACTCCTCGTAAGAACGGAAAGGCACCCTCCAGGCCCGCAGTTCGTCGTCCCAGCTCGCCCATGGAACGGCTCGCAGTTCCTCGAGGACCGTCCGCGAATATGGCGTGCGGATGCGCAGGTCGTCCGCGATTTCCAGATACCGGCTCGACAGGGGATCGAAGGCGAAGGCATCCCGTCCCTTGCTGTCATCATGTGCTGCTCGTAGGTCCGCCTCTTGCGCAAGCCAGCGCTGGATCCGCCGCGCTGCAGTCTTTCCCGGCACGAACCAGCTTTTGCGCTCGTCACTCCACCTGGCGCGCGGGAATGTCTGTCGAAACCGCTCAACCGCCGCGCGATCGTACGGAAAGCGCGCTTCGGCACCAGTAGCTGTCTGCGGTGCAGCAGAGACGTCGGATTTTTCCATCAGATTGCGAAGCACAACACTGCTCCCAAAGAACGCGGTGCAGGTCATTTGGGTCCGAAAACACCAGGACGTTCGGTCAGAGCCGCAAGGGGAAGCCAATGAGGCGATCGGTGAAACTGCTCAACGCCCTGGCGTGGCGAAACCTTCGCCGCGCCGGACCGTTTACTCTGCTCCAGGAGAGGTCCACTCATGCCCAGACGAGATGCAAAAAACCCAACGGCCAGACGGCCAACGAGCCCTCGTTCGCGTCCCCTGAAAGGCGAGGAGACGGAAGTTAACCACATCGTCGAAACGCAAAGTTTGTCGCCAGCCCAGGCGCGAGAGCTTGTACGGCGCCACGGAAACGATTGGCGTAAGATCGATGAAGCCGCCAAGTCCTATAAGGACGACAGCTAAGCACTTCCAAGCCGGGGGAAAGGGAGCTTTGTCACGGCAACCGGCGGAGTTGCAAAATCGAGCGGATCGGCTTGGGCGACGAATGACCACCATCGCAACCTTCAACGCAAAACGGCGTGGCAGCGATCTGGTCCGGGTTCATGTTGCTCTTCTTGAGCAGACGCGCGGCCCTCTACACGTAGGACCTGAAAGTAGGCAGATGGTTCCGCCGGAGCAAACCTCATAAGCAGGCCAAGCGCAAGTTCGGGCCGGTGGCACAACTTCGCGCTTCCACCAGTGAAGGATCGCCGTCGCTCACTTGCCAACGGGTCTCGGCGCCCTCGCACCAGAAATGGAGTTCGAGGCGATCTTTGCCCAGGCGCAAGTCGTTCAGGGTGAGTTCGTCTATCCAGTCGGGCAGCCTGGGATCGATGTACAGCTTGCCATTTGGAGCGTCGGGCTGAAAGCCGATGATCGCCTGCAGAAGCGAAAAACAGGATCCGGCCGCCCATGCCTGCGGAACGTTCGCTCCCTTATATTGCACGGGGAAGGTCGTAGGTGTTCGCGGCAACCCGGCGAACAGCTCTGGCATTCGATGTTGCATGAAGTAGATTGCGGCGCTGCTCACGTCGCGAGAAAGGCGACATGCTTCCGCAAAAAAGCCATAGCGCCGGAAGCCGAGCGCGATCAGCCCGTTGTCATGCGGCCAGACGGAGCCGCGTTGATAGGAATGTGGATTGTAGGCCGGGTGATCGGCCGAAAGTGTCCGTATTCCCCAACCGCTCCACATATCCGGCCTCATCAGCCGATGCACCACCCTGGCGGCTCGGTCGGGTGGGACAATTCCCGACCAAAGACAGTGACCGGGGTTGGAAGCGACGCTCAGCACCGGCTTCTTGTCGCCATCCAACGCGAATGCATAGAAGCCGGATGCCTCGTCCCAGAAGACCTGGTTGAATCGATCGAACAAGCTCTTGGCTTTGAGGCGAAGCTGCCCGGCACGATCGCCATCGCCTCTGGCATCGAAGATTTCAGCCATGCGCTGCCAAGCATCATAGACATAGCCTTGCAATTCGCACAGCGCCTTGGGTCCCTTCACCAGGGTGCCATCGGGATAAACCAAAGCGTCACCGGCGTCTTTCCAGCTCTGGTTCTCGTACCCCGCAGCCGAGCGGGTTTCGTATTCCTGGAAACCGTCGCCGTCACGGTCCCCATACTGGTCAATCCAATCCAGGCACTTCTCGGCCGTTGCGATGTGTCGTTCGAGCAGGCTCGGGTCGCCGGTGCAACGCCAAGTGTTGTGGAGCACGATAAGATACAGAGGCGTGGCATCGGCCGTGCCGTAATACGGCGTATGGGGGATCAAATTGAAATGGGCGAGTTCGCCGGTGCGAAGCTCATGCATTATCTTTCCCGGTTCCGCATCGCGGTAGTCGTCGCGTTCGGTGGCCTGAAATCGCCCCAAAACGTCCAAGGCGCCGCGCGAAAAATCTGGGTAGATCAAGCCATTCTGCAGAGAGACTATCAGGCTGTCGCGACCGAACAGGCTTATGAACCAGGGCAGTCCGGCGGCTGGCACGTATTCCAGTTCGTCCGTTCCTTCGATCGGCAGCCGCAGCGCGGCCATGTCTTCGACCGCCTGATGGTAGAAGCGGTGAAATTCGCCATTGGAACAGTTGACATTCAAGGCGCTGCGTTGCCATCCGGCGAGGCGTTTTGCAGTTTTCGACTCGAGGCATTTGTCAATGCAGACTCGCGGCGCGCGATAGATTGTCTCGCCATTGCCAAAGTCATAGAGAAGGCAAGCATGCCATTTCGCGCCCGGCTCGAGCTTGATATCGAAGCTGATCCGGCCATTGGCATAGACGGGCTTTGAGGCCATCCGGCGGACCTTGACAATGACGTCTCGCTTGAAGTCTCGATTCACGTAGGAGGTACGAAGGCTCGCCGCTCTGGACAGCCATTCCGTGGTAATACGTCCGCGGCGGACGATCGCGTCGGCCTTGACTTCGAAAAGATCGGCAAAGTCGCTGCGCATGGCAACTTCCAAATTGAAGCGCACTGACATTTGCCCGTGGTTTACGAGTTCAAAATCCTCATGCAGCCCCCCATCCAAGGCGCGGCCGATTACCAGCCCCAGGCTGCCTGCTGGCACATGGTTCGTTTCCGTCGCGAACCCCTGATTGACCAGATAGATCTTGGCGGCGAAGTAGGCGATGTTTCCGGAATTGAGGAGGTCCCATGCTTGCCCATTGGCAAAGATCTGCCAGCTGGATATCAGGCGTGTGTCAGACGCATATAAGCCATTATAAGTGGGCCAGGCGATCTGGCCATCCGGTTCGGTGACAAGGAAGCTGCGTCCCTGGTTAATCGCCAGGCGCGGCGGTCCGACTGTGATCTCCAGCGTCATTGGTTCAACCGTCACCCGACCGATTTGCATCCATCGGAACAGATTGAACAGCCAATGTCGGCCGCCGCCGCCATCTTCGGCCACGAGAACTCACGTCTGCCTTGAACGCCTGCCCCCAGATTGTCCCGAAATCATGTACCAGGCAGGCGAACAACGACCCGGTCATCGACGAGCTCGAACAATCTGACCTTCGAGCACATACCCGCGAACAGAGGCGGACAAACCCGCCCCCTCCAGCAGAACTGTCAAGCCTGCTCTGGCGAGCACATCCTCCAGCCGACCCACAACGAGGCGCGGCGGGCCTCACCTCATTCATCACCAGCAGCTGGGTGAAACTGTGAACCCCCGGCCATTGCGCACGTCTGCTGCTCGCCACCAGGATAGAGCCGGCGATCTGGCATCCTCTAACGCGCGAGCCGGAGAAAGATGGACACGTTCTGGCGAGGTCCGGCGACACTGCAATTTGGTCGCTGCGACGGCACGCGTCCATCCGGAGTTGTCCTCGACCGTCTTTCATCAAAATAGTCGCCGGCTTCAGGTGCTTGCGGGCGCCAACCTGCGACGTGCCTTCAGATCAAACTGGTGTATTCTCGGCGACTGTCAACGAGGAGAACGGCATTTGGACGCATTGAGCATCTGAAGCAGTGCAGGCCGTGCCCAGGCCAAAATGGCTTTGACAGTCATGGTGTTGCCACACTGGCGATCTGGGCTATGACGCTGTTCATCCAGCTCGCCGAGCACCGCGATACTCAGGCTGTGCACGCCAAGATGGACGAATTGCTTCGCGCAGTCGTCGATGCCGACAATGAGACGGCGAAGATTGACAAGAAAAAACCAAAAGAAATTGAGGCGCAACGACAGCAAAACAGCAATGAAAATGAGCCCAGCCAAGGGACTCACTATATTCCCGGCCGGATCCCCCATGTCCAGAACTCTCATTGTCGTTGGTTCGATCGTAGTTGCCATAGGCCTGTTGTGGCCCTGGTTGTCGCGGGTCGGTCTGGGCAGATTGCCCGGTGACGTCGTGATCCAACGTGAGAACTTCACGTTTCATGCTCCGATCGGCACCGGGATTCTTATCAGCATCGTGCTTTCGTTTGTTCTGTGGCTGCTCAACCGGTAGCGAGGACGGCGAGCCCGCGTCGCCGGAGGAAAAGAACGACGCGGGCCGATCGAAGCTATCCGATCCGGCAGCAAAAAATATAAGGGAAAGAGTTTGCTGCCAGGGCAGACCTTTCCCTGCGCGCCGGTGTTCCATCGCATGAGTAAAAAAGCCCGCCGCACAGTTTGATGCGGCGGGGCCGATCAAGCGCTATTGCACCGGGCGGGGGCTCGGGGTCGGGCACGCCCTGTGCGCGCGGATCACAGGGATTTTAAATTAATCGGCTGCAATACGTCCACCAACCGACGGTTGGACAATACGACGCTTGATTCCGAGAACTTTCCTCAGGGGCAAGATAGTTGCCGGAACTCAGCCTTGGCGCGGCACGTTGCTAAGTCGTTGACCTTCGCAAAGGACGCAAGCAATGGCGAAAGACATATCTCGCGAGGAAGAGCAACGCGGCACCGAAAAAGTTCTCTTCTGGGGCGCTGCAATCGCCCTTGTCCTTTTTGTGTCTCTGGTGACCATCGCCCTCATCGGGACGTCCTGATCTGTTTCGACAGCAGGATTGGACCGGTGGGCGCGAGGTCTTGCCGGGCTGCTAGGCTAGAAGCCGCTCCCATCCGCCGTTTGTCGTCTCGATCCCGAGTCCAGCAGCAACGCGCGGAATTCAGAAAAATTAATTGCGCGGGTCACAAGCGCAGCAAAACTGTCCCAATCCGAGCCGGTCGGCTGTCCTTCTCTGGAGAGGAAAAGCCACGAGAGGACGCTTACAGGCCTAACTTCTCCCGCAGCGCATCAATGCGTTTAGAAGCTTCCGCCTTGCTAAGGCCGTCAGCATAGGCGTCAGGCTCGTCGGCCTGTTCGGCCAGAGTTTTCAAATAGGACGCTTGTGCGGGGGTCATTGGATCGTCTCCGCTGACCCAATCTTCCGGGTCCTTTTCGACATTTGCCGACGCCTCGATTTTTGGGTTGTGCCGGTCGACCATGCTCAATCTCCCTTGATGATCACCACAATGAGAATGATCATGATTTGTTCCGCCACCGTGCGGCGTGGGCCAATCGCACAGCTAGGCCGCTCGGCGCCTCACTCAAGATATCGCTAAGTATGGATGAGCCCGCTTCCTCCAATCGATGGATGAAGCCGATCGTGGGCCGGTGCTACTTTGATGCATCGCGCGACTTACCCGACAAGTGCTGGCTCCAGGGGCAAAATATGAGCAAGAGGACTCTCATTGCCATCGCAATCCTCGCGAACAGTGTCGGCTGTGCCGAAGCCAAGGACCGTAAGGTCGAAACCGCGACCCTGGGCACGTACGCCAATTCGAAGAACCTGCCGGTTTGCACCGCGTCGAGCTCAGTCTTCGAAGTCCTCGGTGATAAATGTTTTCTCGTCCCAGGTTCGATGATCTATGGCGACATCGCCGAACTCTCGCAGACAATCACCTTGAGTTGGTAGCCGAAGCAACAGCCTCCCAGCGCAACCTCCATTCTCCGGTATGACGTTGCCCTTGCAGGTGCTGCCGGCGCCCCTGATACTGACCAGCGCAATCTCCAGTCACCACGGGCCTCTCGAAAATTCTTGTGCCGTCCGCACCTGCCGTCGAGCGTGTCGCGCCAACATAGCAGCGCCTCTGCATCGTGTGGGCAACCCAACGCATGCCTTCCGATCCGGAAACTCGCTTGCGCGTTTCATCGTCCATTCGGCAGTGGAAAATTAGGCGGATATGGCAGTGCTCAGGTTGGCGGCGCCGTTCTGCGATCCGCTCGGAGAGGGTGGCGGGTATCCGGGCTGGAAACAGACCAACGCCGGCGCAACCTCACCCTGAAACCAAAAGACAATATCCATGACATCCAACAGCTATGCCTCCCAAGGGTCCAAGCGCCTGCAGACATTCACCATGCCAATTTCCCTATCGCCGCTCCGATAATGAGGGCGGCATCAATTTCATGGAGCAAGCTTTGTCGCCAAGGGGTTCCGATGGCCGCGACCAGGCTCGTGCATACCTCGATCACCATCGCCAAGAATGCGAGACGCGGGAGAGGCAAGCCGCTTCATGAACCGGCTGGAAGATCCAAGCCCAAAGTGGCTGATGGGTGGGAGCCACAGTAACGAAGTGTAACCGGGTTGCCACTACAAAAGCTCAAACCGTGCAAGACCGCTGATCGATACGACCTCGATCTTCAACGGTCTTGCCCAAAGGAAGCCGCCGCAATGGAAATCGCCTCGAACGACGACACGAACAGTCATTTGATGAGGTCACGGCGCTTTGCGCCTCTCTTCTGGACGCAGTTCCTGTCCGCCTTCAACGACAATTTCCTCAAAAACACGCTGGTGTTCCTTATTCTGTTCACCCTGGCGGCCGACAAGGCGGCATCACTGGTCACGCTGGCGGGAGCGGTATTCATGGCTCCCTTCCTGCTCTTGTCCGCCCTTGGTGGCGAGATCGCCGACCGGTTCGACAAGGCCCTAATCGCCCGTCGGCTGAAATTCGCCGAGATCGCCGCTGCGGCTGTCGCTGTCGTTGGAATCGCGCTGGCGTCGATCCCGGTGCTGATGATCGCGTTGCTCATGTTCGGCGTCATCTCGGCACTGTTCGGACCGATCAAGTACGGCATCCTGCCGGATCATCTCGAGCGCAAGGAATTGCCTCGCGCCAATGCCTGGATCGAATCGGCAACCTTCGCCGCCATCCTCGGCGGCACTATCGCCGGAGGCGTCGTCTCGGCCGATGGCATAGGCGTCTCGGTGTTCGGGCCGATCATGATGATCCTTGCCGTCGCCTGTTGGCTTGTCAGCCGCTACATCCCGTCGACCGGTCTTGCGGCTCCCGGCCTAGTCATCGACAAAAACATCTTTCGCTCGACGTGGCGACAGCTGAACGGCCTGCGTGCCGACAAGCGGATCTGGCGCGCCGGACTGATGACGTCGTGGTTCTGGCTGATCGGGGCCATCGTCCTTTCGATCCTGCCTACGTTGGTGAAGGATTCGCTCGGTGGCGGAGAGATCGCTGTCACCGCCTATCTCGCGGTGTTCGCCGTCTCGATCGCCATTGGCTCTGCTATAGCCGCATGGATGTCGCAGGGCCGCATCGTGCTCTTGCCGGCCCCTGTTGGCACGGCGTTGATGGCGCTGTTCGGCTTGGACCTGGCCTGGACCATCTGGAGCACGCAGCCCTCGCTCAGGGCCGAAACGCTCGCAACATTCTTCGCCCGGCCAAACACGGTCCATGTTGCGATCGACCTTGCGGGAATGGCTATTGCCAGCGCCTTTCTTGTGGTGCCGACCTTCGCCGCAGTGCAAGCCTGGGCGCCCGAAACGCGCCGCGCTCGCGTCGTCGCCGCCGTGAGCATCGTCAATGCAGGCTTCATGACGTTAGGTGGCATAGTCGTCGCCGCGATTCAGGCAGCCGGCGTCTCCACTGGAGGGATCCTGTTCGGCCTCGCCGCACTCAACGTAGTCGCCGCTTGGCTGATGCTGAGATACCTGCCGACAAATGCCTTCCGCGACTTCGTTTCCATCCTGTTCCGAGCCTTCCATCGTCTGGAGGTGGAGGGGCTGGAGAACCTCAAGGCGGCGGGCCCGGCACCAATCCTGGCGCTCAATCATGTCCGGGTGATCTCCAGGAACGCGCGCATTTCGGCGAACTCGTCGCGTGGCATTGATGAGCCTCATTCACAACCACATCAAAATTATACCCGCTAGTCGCATTTGGCCAGCCCGACTACTTAGTTCGGGAACGGACAGGAGACTGCCTTATGACCATTGAACTCGCGCTGGGCGAGGCCGCCGCTGCTGACAACACGACCCCATGGTCTGCGTTGGTCTGCCTGTCGCTGCTGACCTTCCTTCTGGTTGGACTGGAGTTCCTGCCGGTGAGCCTGCTCACCCCGATCGCTCAGGATCTGGCCGTCTCCGAGGGTCAGGCCGGCCAGGCAATCGCGGTATCCGGATTCTTCGCCGTGGTTACCAGCCTCTTCGGCAATTCGCTGTTGCGAAACGTCGATCGACGGACGGTAGTTCTGCTCCATACGGCAGTGCTGGCCGCATCGAGCCTGGCGGTGGCGGTTGCTCCCAACTTCCTGGTCTTCCTGGCCGGGCGGGCGCTGGTCGGCATCGCGATCGGCGGTTTCTGGTCACTGTCGACGGCCATTCTGGCCCGCCTGGCCGCGGGACCCGACCTGCCCAAGGCCATTGCCTTGCTCCAGGGTGGCACTGCGTTCGCATTGGTGATCGCGGCGCCCGTCGGCAGCCTCCTCGGATCGCTGATCGGATGGCGGGGAACCTTCTTCGTCACTGTCCCCATCGGCCTCGCGGCGCTCGTGTGGCAGTTGGCCGTTCTCCCGAAGTTGCCACCGATGGAGACCGCCTCGGTGTCGAGCATGTTCGGCCTGCTGCGGAATCGCAGATTCGCCATCGGCATGGGCGCGACCGGGCTCGCTTTCATCGGGCAGAACGCGCTCTCGATCTATCTGCGGCCGTTTCTGGAAAACGTGACGGACCTCGAGGTGAGCACCCTCTCAATAGCTTTGTTGGGCGTCGGCCTCGGTGGCCTGGCGGGACTGTCGATCATCGGCCTCATCCTCCGGCGGCACCTCACAGCCGTGCTGATCGGGCTGCCGAGTGCACTCGCGGTCTTCGCTCTACTGCTGATTGCCTTTGGACCGTTTGCAGGCGCCACGGCCGGCCTGCTGGTTCTTTGGGGATTTTTCGCGACTCCGATCCCGGTGGCATGGAACACCTGGATGACCACGCTCATCCCTGAAGACCTGGAGGCCGGGGGCGGACTGCAGGTTGCCCTGATCCAGCTCGCGATCGCGGGCGGCGCTATCGCGGGAGGCCTGCTGTTCGACGCGGCCGGCTGGTGGAGCGCCTTCCTTCTCGCGGCCGCCCTGCTCACCGGCTCGGCCTTGCTCGCCGCCTCGGCCGGGCTCCGAACCTGAACTCTTTCAATTCTTGTCTAGGAGAATCTCATGTCCGAAGGAATCGAGAACAAGGTCGTCGTCATCACCGGTGCCAGCAGTGGCCTCGGTGAAGCGACGGCACGCCATCTTGCCGCACGAGGCGCTTCCGTGGTCCTGGGTGCACGCCGGTCACACCGCATCGACGCCCTTGTCCAGGAACTGACCGCCGCTGGGCTCAAAGCCAAGGCCGTCACTACGGACGTCACCGACGCCGGCCAGGTCCAGAACCTGGTGAACACGGCGGTCCGGGAATTCGGCCGCATCGACGTGATGCTCAACAATGCGGGCCTCATGCCGTTGGCCCCGCTCGAACGGCTCAAGATCGACGAATGGGACCGGATGATCGACGTCAACATCAAGGGCGTTCTTTACGGCATCGCGGCCGCACTTGCGTACATGAAGGAACAGCGATCGGGGCACATTATCAATGTCTCGTCCATATACGGCTATGTGGTCGACCCGGGTGCGGCGGTCTATTGCGCCACCAAGTTCGCCGTGCGTGCACTGTCCGAGGGTCTGCGGAAAGAGGTGAAACCCTACAACATCCGCACCACGGTGATCTCGCCGGGCGCTGTCACCACAGAGTTGCTTGAGCACATCAGCGAGAAGGATATCCAGCAGGACACCAGGGACTTCGTGAGCAAGATCGCCGTGGGGCCAGATACGTTTGCCCGCACGGTCGCCTTCGCGATCAACGAGCCCGATGACGTCGATATCAACGAGATCTTGTTCCGGCCGACCGCCCAGCCGGTTTGACTTGGAAGGGGCTATGCTTTCGGTATCCCAAGGCCGGCTCCACCATTTCTGGATCGGCTAGACCTTCTTCAGCCCAGCCCTGAATCGCCTGCCGTTGGCCACATAATGCGCGGCCGAAGCGCGCAGCCTGGCGATTGCGGCTTCGTCGAGCGTCCTGACGACGCGCGCGGGCGAGCCGACGATCAGCGAATTGTCGGGGAATTGCTTACCTTCGGTGACCAGCGCACCGGCCCCGACCAGCGAGTTGTTACCGATCTTCGCGCCGTTCAGCACGATGGCGCCCATGCCGATCAGGGTGTTGTCGCCGATCGTGCAGCCATGCAGCAAGGCACGGTGGCCGATCGTGCAGCCCTGGCCGACGGTCAGCGGAAAGCCGGCGTCGGTGTGCATGATTGTGTGCTCCTGCACGTTTGTGTCGGCGCCGATGGCGATCGGCTCGTCGTCGCCGCGGATAACGACGCCGAACCAGAAACCGGCATTGCGGCCAATCCTGATATTGCCGATCAGCGTGGCATCGGGCGCAATCCAGTTGCTGTCGGCGTCCTCGAAGGCGGGCGCTTTTCCGTCAATCGCGTAGATCGGCATTGCTGGCTCCAGATCGTCTCACATCGACAAGCTGCCAGACCCTAGAAGCGAAGCCGCCCAGGATGCAATGGCGATCACCACCATGCCCAGCGCCAGCGCCCAGATGGTCGCCGTACAGCCGCAGGAGATCAGCCCCAGCACCGAGATGCGACGCTCGCGCCAGGCGTCCAGCGCCTCGTTGGCGAACATCAGCGGCCCGGCGCAGGCCGTCGCGGCGAGCGAGCGCAGCATGTGCTTCGACGATACATAGGGCTGGACGAAGGCAAGCCTACGGCCGGCGATCAGCTCCATCGCCGATCCGGCCAGGCCGCAAGCCGTCAGCCCGGCCATAAAACTGAATATGATTTGTTCGACCGGACCCATCTTTACCCTCCGTTTACCATGAAATCGCACAGTCGCCTGCAAAAGCTGCGAAGCAAGAGCTGTGCCGCGCGGAAATGTGCCGCTCAGGCACACCCGACGGGACGGTAGACGAGGGTCGCGATGAAGCAGGGAGCCGCCACGGAGGGCCAGCAACTCAGTGTTGTCGATTCGACGCTGATGAAGCGGGTGTTTTATGCATTCGCGACGCTGGCGCTGCTTTCGATGGCGATCAGCCTTGGCGGCAGATGGTTCGGCCGCTCGATCGCCATGGCCGGGTACACCGACGACACCACGGTCCACAAGGTCGTCATCGGCAACAACGTCATCGCCGTGCCGGCCAATGTCATCCGCTTTGCCCAGGCCCGGCGCGACGGCATCGCCTCACGGCTCGACCTCTATCTGCGCTATCCCGAGATGGACGGCTACAGCGAGGCTGCCCGCGACGACTTCAACCACACCGGACCCAGCAAGGACATCGTCTTCCTGTCGTTCGAGCCGCAGATGATGTCGCGCGACATGAGCGGCCGCTTCGCGCCGATCTACAGTGCGCTGATTGCCAAGCCGGGTACGCCTGGCCCTGGCGGCACGACGCTTTACGCCTTCAGCGAAAAGTCAGGCTATCTCAACGAAGTGCTGGCGGTCGCCGACCGCCCCGGCAAGGATCCGTTTGTCGCACGCTGCCTGAGCGGCCCGAGCGCGGACGAATCGCTAGCGCCCTGCGAGCGCGACATCCTGGTCGGCGACAATCTCGGCCTCACCTACCGCTTCCCCCGGGAATTCCTTGGCGACTGGCAGACGCTCGACGCGGCGATTTTGGGCGAGGCAGCGCGTGTGCTGAAGACCGGGCGGTAAGCAACGAAACGAGCCGTTCCGTAGCGATCCTTCGCGCCCCTCTCTGTCCTGCCGGACATCTCTCCCACGAGGGGGAAGATCGGCTATCACACCGGCTTTCGCCAATCACCAATGTTGCAGGAAGAGCGCAGCGCCGAGGCTGCCAATCTCCCCCCAAGTGGGCCCCAAGTGGGGGAGATGGCCGGCAGGGCCAGAGGGAGGCGCTGTCCCGCCGGCGTCTTGCAAGGTTCCGTACCGCCGCTGCGCTTGAGGCGTAGCGGCCAGCTAAATCTCCGGCTCAGGCCAGATCGATGTCGAGGATCGCCATCGAGAAATTATAGTCCCCGTCGTCCTCGTCCTTGAAGACGATGCCGAGGAACTCGTCGCCGACATAGACCTCGGCCGAATCTTCCTTGCGCGGCCGCGCCTTCACTTCGAGTTTTGGGTTCTGGAAGGTGCGCTTGAAATAGGCGTCCAGCTTTCTGATTTCGTCCGGCTTCAACAGTCTTCTCCGATCGTCGCTTGCTAAAGTGCGTCGCGTCTGAAGAGATCGATGCGACGCGCTTTGAATCTTGCTTCATCCATGTCGCTATCCCAAAACCGCTGGGCACTTTTGGGCGACATGCATTGGTGAGCGCGCTTCTGGCACGTCGACAATGGCCATGTAAAGGCAAGCCGGCATAGGGGGCAGGAATTCAGCCCTGCCCGAGCACTCAGATGTCGAAGCTGACGACGTGGTCCATCGTCTGCGATGGCAACAGCTGGTCCATCTGCCGCGACGGCTGATCGCAGCCGGTCTCGCCGACGACGCGGGCCGGCACGCCGGCAACCGTCTTGTTGTGCGGCACCGGCGACAGCACCACAGAGCCGGCCGCGATCTTCGAGCAATGGCCGATCTCGATGTTGCCGAGGATCTTGGCGCCGGCGCCGATCAGCACGCCGTAGCGGATCTTGGGGTGGCGGTCGCCGCCGGCCTTGCCGGTGCCGCCCAGCGTGACGCCGTGCAGGATCGACACGTCGTCCTCGATCACCGCCGTCTGGCCGACGACGAGGCCGGTGGCGTGGTCGAGGAAGATGCCCTTGCCGATGCGGGCGGCCGGATTGATGTCGGTCTGGAACACCGAGGACGACCGGCTCTGCAAATACAGCGCAAAATCCTGGCGGCCCTGGTTCCACAGCCAATGCGCCAGCCGGTGCGTCTGGATGGCATGAAAACCCTTGAAGTAGAGCACCGGCATGATGAAGCGGTCGCAGGCCGGATCGCGGTCGTAATAGGCCTGGATGTCGACGCGCACCGTCGTCGACCAATCCTTGTCGTCGGCCGCCATTGCCTTGAATGTCTGGCGAATGAGGTCGGAGCCGATGTCCTGGTGGGCGAGGCGCTCGGCCAGCCGGTGAATGACCGCTTCTTCCAGGTTTTCCTGGTTGAGGATGGTCGAATAGAGGAACGCCGCCAGCAGCGGATCGCGGTTGACCGCTTCCATCGCTTCGTCGCGGATCGAACGCCAGATCGGATCTACCGGCTGCACCATGGTGGGACGGGAAATCGTAACGCTGTTCATCTGATGTCTCCGGCCATCCAATGTCATCCACTGTCTCGGTTGGCGGCTTGCCTATTCTCCGGCCGCACCTATAAGCCAGATCATAGCACGGGTGAACTCAATTTTCCTTAGTGCTTCGTCAAATGGATTTGGTTGGCGGAATTTCAAGCAGCCATGGAAAACGCAACCTTGATGGACGAGACCCTGAAGCGCGAGCTTTCCGCGCTCTATGCGGCCGAAGATCGCCACTACCACGACCTTGGCCATATCGAGGCGATGCTGGCGCTAGCCAACGATTACAAGGCATTGCTGCATGATCCTGAAGCAGTCGAAGCGGCGATCTGGTTCCACGACGCGATCTACGACAGCCGCGCCAAGGACAATGAGGCGAGGAGTGCCGCACTTGCCGAGGAGAAGCTCGCCGGCCGCGCCGACGCACGACGCCTCGGCCACATCGCGGCGATGATCACTGCCACTGCCAGCCACGAATTGCCGCCCCTTGGCGATCAACATTCGGTTCGTGACGCGGCGCTCTTCCTCGACATGGACCTGGCGATCCTGGGTGCTGCGCCTGACGTGTTTGACGCCTACGAACAGGCGGTTCGCCTCGAATACCAGTGGGTCGACGAGCCTATGTGGCGGGCCGGCCGTGCCGCTGTCCTAAAGGGCTTCCTCGCGCGCCCGCATATCTTTCACAGCGAGGAATTCCGCCGGCACTTCGAAACCCAAGCCCGGCAAAACATGGCGCGCTCGCTCCAGGCGCTTGGGCACGGCCCGGGCGGATAGTAGTTTGCGTCGCTCGCGTGCGTCCGCGATATTTGCCCGAAATCAGGTGAATGCGCCAAAAGTCGATGCCATTCCCCACAACATGAACACCCCAGCCGCCAGCGACGCACCATTGACCACGATGCCAGCCAGGCCGAGCACACGATTGTCGTTTGGGCGACCAACGGCTATCAACCCGAAGACCACTCCCGTAAGATGTGCCAAAGGCCCGGCCAGAAAAAATACCGCAGCGAAGAAGCCCGTCGCACTGTTCTGGAGCAGTGGAGACGCGTCGCTCGGCATTGCTATCAACGCGGTGATCGCCATCGCCCCTGCCGCTAAGGCAGCCAGCGCTGTCAGCTTCCTCGACGGTCCGCTGGCTCTGACGCTGACGGATGAGGAGCCGGTGTTTGCCATCGACTACACCATCGCCCAAGCCTGGTGGATGAAGCCGTTTATGAAACTTGCCCGCGCCCTGCCGCTCAATCCGGCCAAGCCGATGTCGACCCGCACGCTTATCAAGATCGTGCAAGGCGGCGATCCACTCGTCATCTTCCCGGAAGGCCGCATCACAGTGACGGGCGGCCTCATGAAGGTCTATGACGGTGCCGCCATGGTGGCCGACAAGACCGGCTCGATGGTCGTGCCGGTACGCATCGAGGGGCTGGAGAAGAGCTATTTTTCGCGGCTGACCTCGCTGCATGTGCATCGCCAGCTGTTCCCGAAGGTCAAGGTGACCATTCTGGAGCCGGTCAAGCTTGAAGTACCGCTGGATCTGAAGGGCCGCAAGCGGCGCGCCGCGGCGGGCGCTGCCCTTTACCAGGTCATGTCGGATCTCGTCTTCCGCACCCAGGACATTGACAAGACCGTGCTGGAGAAGATCATTCAGACGGCGAACGAACGCGGCATGAAGCAGCTCGCCGTGCAGGACCCGGTCACCGGTTCGCTGAGTTACGGCAAGCTGCTGACAGCCGCCGCCGTGCTTGGCGAGAAATTCAAGCACCTCTATGCCGGCCAGCAGACGCTCGGCATTATGCTGCCCAACGCCAACGGCGCCTGTGCGACGCTGCTCGGCGTCATGTCGGCGGGCAAGGTTCCGGCGATGATGAACTTCACTGCCGGTGCGGCCAACATCCTCTCCGCTTGCAAGGCCGCCGAGGTGCGCACCGTGCTGACCTCCCGCACCTTTGTGGAACAAGCAAAACTCGGCGCCGTGGTCGAGGAGCTCGGCCGCTCGGTCGACATCGTCTGGCTCGATGATCTGCGGGCCACAATTGGCCTCAAGGACAAGCTGCTCGGCCTTTTGCGCAAGAATACACCCCGGGTGGCCCGCAAGCCCGAAGACCCAGCGGTGATCCTCTTCACCTCGGGGTCCGAAGGCACGCCCAAGGGCGTGGTGCTCACCCACCGCAACATCCTGGCCAATGCCGCGCAAGCTGCTTCGCGGATCGACTTCCATTCGGGCGAGAAGGTCTTCAATGTGCTGCCGATCTTCCATTCTTTCGGCATGACGGCGGGCACGGTGCTGCCGCTCATCTCGGGCGTGCCGA
Organism: Mesorhizobium sp. M0045; assembly: GCF_040323385.1. NCBI lineage: Bacteria > Pseudomonadati > Pseudomonadota > Alphaproteobacteria > Hyphomicrobiales > Phyllobacteriaceae > Mesorhizobium > Mesorhizobium sp. M0045. Next base: position 62,637 of record NZ_JAMYUY010000015.1, on the reverse strand, counting down.
TCTATTTCTATCCCTCGCCGTTGCACTACCGGATCGTGCCGGAGCTTGTTTACGCCTCAAACGCAACGATCATCTTCGGCACCGATACGTTCCTTGCCGGCTATGCCCGCACCGCGCACCCTTACGACTTCCGCTCAGTGCGCTACTGCTTTGCCGGCGCGGAACCGGTCAAGGCTTCGACGCGCGCGACGTATATGGAAAAGTTTGGCCTGCGCATCCTCGAAGGCTACGGCGTGACCGAGACCGCGCCGGTGATCTCCATCAACACCCCGATGTACAACCGCTCCGGCAGCGTCGGCAAAATCATGCCGGGTATGGAATATCGCCTGGATCCGGTCCCCGGCGTCGAGGATGGCGGACGGCTTTTCGTGCGCGGGCCTAACGTCATGGCAGGCTATCTGCGCGCCGAGAACCCGGGCGTGATCGAGCCGCTCGAAGACGGCTGGCATGATACGGGCGACGTCGTCGGCATCGACGACGTCGGCTTCATCACCATTCTTGGCCGCGCCAAGCGCTTCGCAAAGATCGGCGGCGAAATGATCTCGCTGGCCGCAGTCGAGGCGCTTGCGGGCGAATTGTGGAAAGGCTCGCTTTCGGCGGTCGCCACCATGCCGGATGCACGCAAGGGCGAAAAGCTGATCCTCATCACCGAGGCCGCTAATGCCACACGCACCGATTTCCTAATGTTCGCCAAGGCTAATGGCGGCATGGACCTGATGGTGCCCGCCGAAGTGCGCGTCGTTGCGAAAGTGCCGGTCCTGGGCTCAGGGAAGCTCGACTTCGCCGCCGTAACAAAAATGGTCCGCGGCGCAGAGATGAAGATTAACGCCGCTTGAGCCCGTCAGTGGCCGACGAACCAAGCCGGCCCGCTCTCCCGCGCAGTCCCATGCGATTGCCGCCCCGGCAAGTAACGCCGGTACTTCACCAGGTCGCCGAAATCACAGGTTGCGCGGCCGCCGGTCTGTCGGACCTTTTGGAATTTACATATATGACTATCACGGATCGCCAAACTCCGCAGGAGCAGTTCTGGATCGATCAGTACTTTATCGCGGACCTGGAGACCGATCTCAAAAGCCAGACCCAGTGCCAGAATGATCAGCGATTTCGACGATCTCTGCTCCGCTCTCGCGCCAGGGCAGCGGAGGCAGCTTGACGGAGAAGGCAATCGAGGAGCGGCAATGGGCGGAGTGATCTCGGAAACTTTGCTTATTGACGCCTCCCGAGAACCGTATTGTGAGAAAGGCCGGATGGCTCAGGGGACGAGCAGAAGCTTTCCCGTCGTGCCACGGCTTTCCATATCGGCATGTGCGCATGCTGCTTCGGCGAGCGGGTAGACGCCGCCGATCCGGATCTTCAGGTTGCCGCTGGCGATCCAGTCGAATAGTTGTCCGGTGCGGGCGCGAAGCAGTGCCGGCGTGTGGATATGATCGAAGAACCTTGCGTAGCCGATCTTGATGCTTTTCGGCAGGGTCACGATGTTGAGCGGTCCGGGACCGCCCAGCACCGGGCCGTACCAGCAGAAGGTGCCGGAGCGGCGCAGGGAGTCGAGCGAAGCCTGAAAGGTCTTCGGGCCGGAACCGTCGTAGACGACGTGGACGCCTTCACCGGACAGGCGAACGACTTCCTCGGCGAATCGCCCCTCGGTGTCTACGATCACATGGTCTGCTCCGGCCTCTCTTGCCACGGCGATCTTGTCAATGGACGAGACGCGGCCGATCACGTGCCCGCCTCTCAGCTTGATGATCTGGGTGAGCAGCAATCCGACGCCTCCCGCCGCCGCATGGACCAGCGCGACGTCGCCGGGCTGGACGGGATAGAATTCGGTGGCGAAGTGGCTGGCAGTGAGCCCCTTCATCATCACGGAAGCGGCCGTACGATCATCGATCCCGTCCGGAATCGGCACGAGCGCGTCCGCCGGTACCATCGCCCGATCTGTGTAGCTTCCAGGCGCGTACACCCAGGCAACCCGTTGTCCGGGCCGGAAATGCTCGACTCCATCGCCCACGGCGAGCACCCGCCCGGCACCCTCTACGCCCAGAACCTTGGGATTGGGCGTTTCCGTCTAGGCCATGCCCTGGCGGACGCCGATGTCCATGAAGTTCACGCCCGCCGCGGCGACCTCGACCAGAACTTGTCCGCTCGCGGGAGCAGTTTCGGGGCGCTCGACGATTTCGAGCGCATCCGGTCCCCCGGTGCGGTTCATGACGACGGCTTTCATCGCGATATCTCCCTGGCGGCATTCTCGATCAGCCGCGCTACGGGCCCAGGATTCGACACCATCACCACATGCGAAGCACCCTTAATCGCGATCGTTTCGCGGGCGTGAGCCCGTTCAGCCATGTAGGCAGATGCTCGCGGCGGGATGTTCTTGTCCGCGTCGCCGTAGATGAACCAGCTTGGAATGCTCTTCCAAGCAGCCTTGGCCTGGGCTTCGTTGAGGGCGGCTTCCGCGATCGGCCGCTGCGTTGCGGCCATCAGTCTGGCTTGCGCTTCGGGAGCGTCGGCGGCAAACTGATCGTGGAACTTGTCCTGCTGAATGTAGAGATCCTTTCCACCGCCCGACAGCGCGACAGGAGGAGCGAGTGTCGGACCCAACGTGCTGCCTGGAAACTTGCCTGCAAGTTGCGCAGCGGTTTCACCCGCCTCCGGCGCAAATGCGGCGACATAGACCAGCGCCTTCACATTGGCATGACCATCGGCAGCGTCGCTGATCACCGACCCGCCATAGGAATGGCCGACGAGAACGACCAGGCTTTCTATCGAGGAAAGCACGCCGGCGACATAGTCTCCGTCGCTTCTGACGCCTCGCAGCGGATTGGCTGCCGCTACGACGGAAAAGCCGTCCTTTTCAAGAATCTCAACGACACCGTTCCAACTCGAAGAGTCAGCGAAGGCGCCGTGAACCAGAACGATGGTGGGTTTGTCGGGCTGCGCTTGTGCGTTACCGAACGTGGCCGCGATAATTGCGAGGCCTGCGAGCAAGTTTTTCATTGGAACATCCTTTCGTTGTGGGGTGCGGTCTTCACCGCGTCGAGCGCAGGTGAGGGGCGGGGATGCCGCAAACTCGCCCTCGTGTTCGCCCTGCGTTTCTCTGCGCGGGAACCGAGTTACGGCGCGTAGCGGGTAAAGACGTAGTCGTGTCCCTGGACACGCGTCTCGTGGCAGGCGAAGCATGTCTCGTGCTGCGCGACAGCCACGGAACCACAGGACTGAGCTTGCATTGCCCAAACAGGGCAGCAGCGCGCAATCGGGCGAAGAGCTGATTCTTGCGGCCGGGAGGCAACCGGGCGAACACTCCACGGGCGGTGTCGAGGTCGAAGCGGCCGCCGTCGAGCAAGCGGGTGCGAGCCGGCTAGCGGGTGATCGTGTTTGGGGCCCAGCGGCGCCCGCGAGCGCCGATACATAGGCATCCGCACGTCTCAGCGGTGCTTAACGCAGGCATGCAGTAATCCACTTGGCCAAAAAATGGGGTATGCAACGGGTATCTGCAGGGCGCAGGTATCACGGATACACGCCTAGACGGCACGCTTCCGTTCCGGCAAAGCTGCGAATCGCGGGGCCACTGGCAATCCGCAGGTCGGCGGGTTCAGGCAATGCTCATTGAAAAGATGGGCCGCCGACTTCCCTTTTTCTGTAAAGCTCGGCCGGTTGTCGCTCTCAATTGCCGTCGATTGATTGGCGGGACGTAGCGACCCGGAGGGCAAGGAGACAAATCGGAGGGGGTCACCCGCTCGAGGCGAAGCCGAAAGGGCGACGCATGATATGCTAGCGGATCTGCGGCGATCCTGCACGAAGCGCGGGCCAGGCCGGCGCGAAGGAAGGACGCGGAGACCGATTTTCTCCTTGCAGGGGAGAGGGGATAGCGCCCCCTTTTTCCGTCAGGCAAAACAACTTCGCCCCGCTGGGGGAAGGGGACGCCGCGCCACTCCATTTGAATCTCCACCCGCTTCCGTGCTTGCCTGTCTCCCGCAAATCGCAGAGCGACGGTGAGCATGGCAAAGTCAGTCACCAGCATCGCACCCGACCCCATGGTCGAGCGTCTGCGCGCCGCCCTTGGCCCGCGCCAAGTCACCGAACAAAAGATGTTCGGCGGCACCTGCTTTATGCTCAACGGCAACATGCTGATCGGCACCTCGAAGCGCGGGCTCCTGGTGCGCGTCGGCAAGGAAGGGCACGCGGCGGCTGCCGCCCGCCCGCACGCGCGGCCGATGGAAATGGGCAGACGTTCGATGGAAGGTTATGTCCATGTTGCGCCGGAGGGCACGGCCACCGAGGCGGATCTCCGTGGCTGGCTCGACCTTGCGCTGGCATTCGTCGAAACTTTGCCGCCGAAGATCAAATCTGCCAAGATCGCGACGAAGCGGGCTTAGGCCGCTGGCCCGCCACCTTCCGCACGCGCCGGAACACATGGCCCGGAAGGGAGCGATTGGACATTGCATGTGCGGCGCGGCGACTTGGGTCTACTCGGGCGTCTACTCTCCGGCCACCGTTTCCAGCTCCGCGGCGAAAACTTTCTGATCCCGGTCGACGCCTCCCTGAAGCAGGGCGGCGGACATTGAAGTCCAGGCCATCAAGCTCAACGATGCTGGAACAGTAGGCTTCGCCATTTTAAGGTACGACACCGCAAGGACCTCCTTTTTCGTGCAGCACGCTACGCTTTGACGAGTGCCTTGCGCGCCTTCTTTACCGGCGACTTAACAGCCGTCGCGGGGCGAGCAGCTCGTTTTGGTTTTTCCGCCGCAGTTGTTGCCGGTGCTGCCGTCTTGCGCCCCAGCCCTATTGATTTTGCCAGGGCCGAGCGGGTGGCCGCGTAGTTTGGCGCCACCATCGGATAATCTGAGGGAAGGTTCCATTTTTGGCGGTATTGGTCAGGGCTCAGATTGTAATGCGTCCCGATATGACGCTTCAGGGATTTGAATTTCTTCCCGTCTTCCAGGCAGATGATGAAATCCGGTGTCACTGATTTCTTGATGGACACCGCGGGCTCCAGCTTGACTGCGGCTGGAGCCACAGGTGTGCCGATCCCTTGCAAAGCAACATAGGTATCCCCGATCAGCTTCGACAACTCGCCGACCGGCAGGGGATTGTTCGACACGTAGGCGGAAACGATGTCGGCGGTAATTGATACGAGATCAGCCTGGTCGCTTTGGTCTGGAGAAACGGTCATCGAGTTTTCCTCTTGTCTAATGTCGCGCGTTGAAACGGATGGGCTGTTTATTGCCAAATCACGCAAACAATTCGTTATTCCGCCAACAAACCTCATTCGTTGCAAATATCAAGCCGGCAAGCTTCGCTTCCATCGACTCAGCCTGGGACGCGCTCGATCTCGATAGCGAGCGGCTGACAAGCTGGCACGCCCAGCATGGCTGGGGCGCTGGCCCGCGAGCGACGGATCATCAGCGCGACCGGCATGCTGAATGGTCAGTGAGGGGACGTCCACCTTGACTTCGGCACTTCGGCCGGCGCGTCGACGTGCAAATCCCTGGGCAGATCACGAGAGCCCTTCTAAGCCACACCGCGGCGGGACGCTCTAAGACGAGCATGCGCAATATTCTTGCGCGAAATATTCCGGACTGAGGACAAAGCAACGATTACCAACCGTACGTTTCTTACATCCAATTGAAGCCAACCAAGAATAGATTATTATTCCGCTGGGGCGTATCGTTGGGGGGGTGGATGAGCAGTGTTCAAAGGGTAAGTCCAGTTCTAGAACAAGCAATCGCTGCACTTCTAAACAGGGCCGAGTATGACGGCACCGTTTCGATCAAAGCGGCAGTGAAGGAAATTAGGCGGGCTGCGCCTTATTTGGCCGCATCCGATGAAGAGCTAACCGAGGCGATTTTCGAAGTATCTGCTGCCCTGGGCCTGTCTCAATGAGTGGCATTGCGTATCCTGGTGATCTGGCTTTGTTAAAGCAGGTCTTTGATCGTGTCTGCGCCGAGGCAGGTATCTCCGTTGGTAGCATGGAGGCGGAGCGCCTGAGCGTGAGCGCAATGGAACTCTTCTCGGACGGCGAGTTCGACGAGGCCGTTCTTTATGAACGCCTTCGGCTTGTTGCCCGCTCCCTGCCGAGATGAGCCTGAACATGACCGCCGATCTCCAGGAAATTCTAGCGAGCATTTCGCTCGATACGAAATCCTCCTGTTGATACAGGAGGGGCAGTTCGCCCGCGTTGCACTGCTACGCGAGATCGGGCCAATTTTCTGGCTGATATGTGCCCACTATTTTGCGTGGGCGCGAACGGACTTTTTGCCCTCTAAATGGCTGCTGCCTAGGAAGGAGGGATGCTACGCCGCGCCTGTTAAAGCTCAGAGCGTGCCCGCTTGTTCGTCCTCAACCTCCGCCTCATGGCGCCTGCGCCCCCACATGAACAACATCGCCCAGGGCGAATGACCCTCCGCTGCCGCAGACCTTCCGGCTGAGCAATCAACCTTATCGCCACCACGACGAAACCGACCACCAGCCAGACGGCCAGGGCGACACTTACCTTCAGATCTTGCATATTGATTGCTGCTGAGACTGCCGACACCCTCGATGGACATTCCGAGAACTCCCGTCAGTTCCCGCCAACGCGGTAGCCGCGCTATATTCCGACTTATGGCACTTCATTGGTTCAACCCTCCAGTATTTGTGAAGACCGACCGACCCGGGGTCACCTACGGCGTCAATCACGTCGAGAGTGCTGCCGAGGAACTCATGAAATGGCCTAAGAGGGGACCTAAATGGAAGCTGGCGCTGCAGTCCTGCATAGATGGGTTTGAGGGCAGGGTGTCGCCTCAGGAGGTCCGCATGGCCTTCGAGGCCGCTGCCAGAGAGGAGGGGATGCTCCGCTCCTCTGGATAGGCTTGATTTGCTCGCTGATCTCAGCTTCCACAACGTCGCGTGTCCCAAATGGGAGCGCTATCGCCCGGGAAAAATGAACATAGCAGGCCGTCCAAAGGTTCAGGTAGCGGCTCGCTCCTGCGCTGAAAGAACAATCGAGAATTCCCCGATCCGTTTCGGTCGCCATGTCGCGAACGCCGATTGTCGTTGATTTGAGCATACTTGCACGAGGCCTTTTGTCGCCCTGGTTGTCGAGGGTCGGTCTGGGCAGATTGCCTGGTGATGGTGATCGAACGTAAGAACTTCACGTTCTACGATCCGATCGGCACCGGATTCTGCTTAGCGTCGTGTCTCGTTTGTTCTGTGGCTGCTTAGCCAATAGCCAGGACGCCGAGCCCGCGTCGCCGGCGGAAAAGAACGACGCAGGCCGATCGAAGCTATCCGATCTGGCAGCAAAACTATGAGGGGACGGGTTTGTGGCGTGCGCCGAACTTTACCAGCCTCCGCCGCGCGAATTGGCGGGGGGGCCGGTCAGGCGCTGTTGCACAGGGGGACTCGGGTGGCCGGCTGCCAGGTGCTCGCGGGCCGCAGGCGAGCCCATGCGCATGAGCCGCAACGTCATTTTGGCCCCAGGAACCTGCCTGGCCGCCCCATCGTTCTCATGCTCTTGGGAAGGAAAATATGATAAATTGCATGCTGCGACGGAATCTCATCACCATGTGGAATGAAGTACCGTTGTTGCCGCGTCTGGCGTAGACAACGCAATCGCGACATCCTGTTCGCAACACCAACGTTGGCCCAATGAATATAGCCGAACATCGCATCAAGCGTTCCCTCGTCTTCTTCCTTGTGCCGGATTTCACCATGGTCGCCTTTGCGACGGCGCTGGAGCCTATCCGCATCGCCAACCGGATGCTCGGTTACGAAGCCTACAAATGGCGGCTCGCCAGTATCGACGGGCAGCCTGTACCCGCTTCGAACAACGTGTTGTGCTCGGTGAACACGTCGTTGGAGGACGAGCGGCGTAAGATGGCTGGCCCAGATAGGGCATCGATGGTCATCGTCTGCACCGGCATCAACATCGAGCGCTATTCAAACAAGTCGGCCTTTGCCTGGTTGCGCGAGGAACATAATCGCGGTGTTGCGATCGGCGGGCTCTGCACCGGTGCGCATGTGCTCGCGGCTGCCGGGTTGCTCTCTGGCAAACGCTGCGCCATCCATTGGGAAAACCTGCCTGGCTTCGCCGAGGCGTTTCCGAACGCCAACGTTTTTGCCGACCTTTTTGAGGTCGACCAGAACATCTATACATGCGCCGGCGGGACTGCTGCTCTCGACATGATGTTGAAGCTGATCGGCGATGATTTCGACGACACTCTGGTCAGGCACGTATGTGAGCAGGTGCTGACCGATCGAGTACGCAGCCCGAGCGATCGCCAGCGACTTCCTCTGCGAGCACGGCTTGGCGTTCAGAACTCCAAGGTGCTGACGATCATAGAACTCATGGACGCCAATCCGTCCGAACCGATATCGATTGGTGATATTGCCGACCATGTCGGGCTCTCGCGACGGCAGATCGAGCGTCTGTTCCATCTCGAAATGGGTCGCTCCCCGGCCCGCTATTATTTGGATATCCGCCTTGAGCGCGCGCGGCATTTGCTGATCCAGTCAGCCTTGCCCATAGTCGAAGTGGCCATCGCGTGCGGCTTCGTTTCGGCGTCGCATTTTTCCAAATGCTACCGGGAACTCTACGCCCAGACGCCGCAGCAGGAACGATTGAACAGGAAACATCCCGTCGCTGTCTAAAAAGTCACCGGCATTGCCACATCCGCATCCGGTTCGACCAAAAGGGCTTCGACGGCGTGGCCGCACTCAGTCTTGCGATGGGGCGCATCTCAGCCCGCGTGTTTTCGTTGCCGCCTCCATTGCACACCGCACGACGTCCGCAAGTCGCGGCAATAAAACGTGGGCCCTTTGGTCGAGTTGCCATTCACCCGAATGCGATCAGCGGATCCGTGGCATCGAGCCAGTCGCCGGCCAGCACCTCGGCTATGGTGCCGTCGCGTTTGGCATCATCGCTTCGACAGCAGCACGTCGCCAGCCTTCACCGCCCGGCCGCGCGCAACCGAAGGGCGCCGAGACGACGCCAGGTTTCATTCTCAACTTTCTCCTGAGGCTACTCAACAGATAACGAGTCCGGCGAGCTTGCGTATCCAGAGCAAGGACGCGAGCCGATCGGAGCAACTGATCCAGCAGCAATACTGTGAGGAAAGGTTTGCTGCGAGCGCCGAACTTCCCTGCGCGCCACTGTTCCGCTGCCGCCGCTGACTTCCATAAAGACGCTACATGTGCCAGGCGTTGATGCCTGGATGAAGAGAGCTGTGCAAAGACCGGTTCTTGGGGCGCTTCACGCCATATCCTTCAACGTGTCCAGCGGCCCTTTCAGGGCAGACCTGGGCTGGATCAACTCCGGCGCAATCAGGAAAATCTGCGGGGCCGTGGGAGGTTCATTGATCAGTTCGAACGCCTTCGCAATCATCGCCTCAAAATTCTGCCGCACCATGATTACGGGGAAAGGCAGGAAAGAGGCGAAGGGGTCATAGTCGTAGCAACCGACGACAAGCTCGCTAAACATCTCCGCCGGCCGGCCCGCCATGAAACGCAGCAGACCCTCCATATTGATCGACGAATTGATGAACAATGCGCGGGGCAACTTGCCATGGCGTTGGCAAAATGCCTCGAAGGCACGCAATGTTATGTCGGGCGAATAGCCGGAGGACTGTACTCCGTCATCAGGGTCGGCGCCCAACAGTGCCTTTTTGGTCGCATGGAAGGCGGCGATGCGCTCGCGGCTTGCGTGGTCGTTGCGGCCACCAAACAGAAACAGCTCGTCCGGTCGCAGGGGGTCATCATTGCCGAACTGGCGGATGATTGCCTCCGTCAGCATCCGCGCACCCTCATAGTTGTCGCTGATCACCGAATGCGCCTTTGCTCCCGGGAGGTCGATGTTGACATGCCTCAGTCCCGCCGCCTCGCAGACCTCGTGCACGCCGTCGGGATCGGTGGCGCCGACGATGAAGAGCTGGTCGATTGAGTAGGAAATCAGCGTCTCCGCGGTCCGGCGTTCCTCTTCCGGGTCGCGGCTGGCACTGACCACGACCGGGCATTGACCGCGGCTGCGCACATGTCCCTCAAATGTCTGCGCCATTGAGGAGAAGTAGCGATTGTCGTGGATGGGCAGCATCAGGCCGACGAGGCCAGATCGCGACCGTCGCAAGCCTCGCGCCTGCAGATTGGTGGTGTACTGGTGGCGTTCGGCGAGGCTGAGAATTGTTTCCGCCGTACTTTCCTTGATGCGGCGCTTGCGCCAAGTGCCATTCAGCACTGCGCTCACGGTCGACGGCGAACTGCCCGATAGCACGGACAGATCATAGATCGTCGCCTTCTTCTTGACCTGCTGATCCATCTGGCCTCCGGAGGGTCTCTTTAGAGCAATATTCGGTTGGAGCAATATCTCCCTTGACGAGCGCACCCTGATGCAAGATAGTCTTTGCACCATCGATTGTGCAAGCGCAAATCGGTGGCGGAGGTATGTTCCCAAGGGGAACGTTATGGGAGGAGTTCAGATGAAAAAGTTGATGATCGCGGCGCTCGCCGCGACCCTTGTGCTTGGCGGCTCAATCGCTGCCATGGCTCAGCAGGCCGGCAAGGTCGGCGTCGTCGTCAAGATCGGCGGCATTCCCTGGTTCAACGCAATGGAGGCGGGCATCAAGGAGCGCGGCCAGAAGCTCGGCGTCGACGCATTCATGGTTGGCCCGACCAGTGCCGATCCGGCACTGCAAGTTCGCGCCATCGAGGATCTGATCGCACAGGGCGTCAAGGTCATAGGTGTCGTGCCGAATGACGCGAAGGTGCTTGAACCTGTCCTGCAGAAGGCGAAGGACGCCGGCATCATCGTCATCACGCATGAATCGCCCGGCCAGAAGGGCGCCGACTGGGATTTCGAACTCGCGTCCGCGACCGGCTTCGGTGAGGCTCATGCGAAGCTCTTGGCGGACAAGATGGGCGGCAAAGGTGAATATGCAGTCTTCGTTGGTTCACTGACAGTGCCGCTGCACAATGCCTGGGCCGATGCGGCAATCGCGTATCTGAAGAAGAACCATCCGGACATGAAGCTGGTCGGCGATCGTTATGGCGTCGCCGAGGATGTGGACAAGAGCCGCAGCACTGCACTTGACCTGATTTCCGCCAATCCCGGCTTGAAAGGCTTCCTTGCCTTCGGCAGCCAAGGCCCGATTGGCGCTGGTCGTGCAATCGAAGAGCGCCGGAAGGTGGGCCAGATATTCGTGCTCGGCCCATTCTCGCCGGGGCAGGGCCAGAAGCTCATCAAGAGCGATGCGATCTCCGGCGGCTTCATGTGGAATCCAAAGCAGGCGGGTGAGGTCTTCGTCACGCTGGCCGACCAACTCATGAAGGGCAAAGAAGTCAAGGATGGCGATACGATCGAAGGGCTAGGGACAGTCAAGCCCGACTTCGAAAACCATAACATCATCGTCGATCAGCTGGTCCCGATCAACAAGGACACTGTCGACGGCCTCGCGGCGATGGGTCTGTAAAGCCTCCCAAGGCTGTGGCAGCCGGGCTGGCCTCGAGCCTGCCCGGCTGAGGATGTGTTAACGCGATTGGATCCAGGGTTCAACTCCATGGCTGATCAGGCACTCGATGGCGTCGCATCACGGCCGTTGCTGTCGCTCCGCAACGTCAACATGACGTTTGGCGGCGTGAAGGCGCTGAAGAATGTAAGCTTTGAGGTGCTGCCGGGCGAGGTGCATTGCCTGGCCGGCGAGAACGGCTCCGGCAAGAGCACGCTGATCAAGGTCATCACCGGCGTTTACAAGCCCGAGGCGGGCGCCGTGATCGACTATGACGGCCAGAGCTACTCCCACATGTCGCCGGTAGCGGCGCAGGCCGGCGGGATTCAGGTCATCTGGCAGGACCTCGCCCTGTTTCCCGAGATGACTGTCGCCGAGAACATCGCGTTCCAGACTGTCATCGGCCGCTGGCCGCGGCTGGTGAACTATGCCGAAATGCGCCGTGTCGCGACCAACGCCTTGCAACGTCTTGGTATTACCCTCGATGTCGATCTCGCCCTACACCATTTTCCCATCGCACAGCGGCAGATCGTGGCAATCGCGCGCGCCCTCGTCGGCCAGGCGAAGCTCGTCTTCATGGACGAGCCGACGGCGTCGCTCACTCAATCTGAAACCGACTATCTGCTGGACATTGTGCGGAACCTGTCGGCGTCGGGCGTTGCCGTTGTGTTCGTCAGTCATCGCCTGGCGGAGGTTCTCGAAATCTCCAGCCGTGTGACGGTGCTGCGCGACGGCGCCTTGGTTGGCGTCTTTCCGACCAAAGGTCTGACCCAATCGCGCATTACAGAGCTGATGACCGGCAAGACCTTCGACTATTCCGTCCTGCATCGCGATTTGAGCACGAGCCCGGTTACGCTCGAGGTCAAGGGGTTGTCGCGGCCTGGCGAATTCGAGGATGTGTCATTGACGGTCCGCCGCGGCGAGACGCTCGGCGTCACCGGGTTACTCGGGGCAGGGCGCACCGAGCTGGCGTTGACCTTGTTCGGCATGCGCAAGCCGAGGTCCGGCTCTGTTGTGCTGGATGGCAAACCGGTCCGCTTCGGTTCCAACCGTGACGCGATCGCCGCCGGTGTCGCCTATCTTTCGGAAGACCGGCTGTCGCTAGGTCTCATTCAACCCCAGGCAATTGCCGACAACATGGTCATTGCCTCGCTGGACAAGATTCTCTCTGGCGGTTTCATTTCGAGCGATCGCAAACGATCCCTAGTCACTAGTTGGATAAGGGATCTCGGCGTTAGGATCGGAGAGCAGGAAGACGCGGTCTCGACCCTGTCGGGGGGAAATCAGCAACGTGTCGCCATTGCAAAATGGCTGGCGACTGAACCGAAACTGCTGATCCTCGACGGACCGACGGTCGGTGTTGATGTTGGCGCGCGTGCCGGCATATTCGATATCGTTTCCAAGCTGGCCGACAGCGGCCTGTCGATTATCCTGATCTCGGACGAGGTCCCTGAAGTCTATTTCAACGCGGACCGTGTGCTGCATATGGCTCAGGGGCGCATTGTCGGCGAATATGTTCCCGGCGTCACGTCCCTACAGGCGATCGAAGCGGCGGTCTATGCGTAGGTTTGTCCGCTCTCACGCAACGGAGCTGGCTTTGCTCGCCGTGATCGCGGTCATCTGCGCCTTCCTGTCGTTTGCGACAGACCGGTTCTTCACCCTCGGCAATGCGTTTGACCTCCTGAACACAAGCTCGGTCAACATCATCTTCGCCGTCGGTCTGCTCGTCGTGCTGATTGCCGGCGGCATTGACATCTCCTTCGCGGTTGCAGCCTCCGTCGTGCAATATCTGACGGCAATCGTCCTTGGCTGGATAGGCGGCGGGAATTGGATTGTCGGCCTCACCATCGCTGGCGCATTGGGCATCGCGTTGGGCAGCATCAATGCTTTCCTGATCCACAGGTTCAGGATCATCTCGATCGTCGCCACGATTTCGACTTTCAACATTTTCTTCGGCTTGCTGATGTTTTTCACAGGCGGCGTTTCAATCTACAATCTGCCGGACTGGCTCACCGCCCGCGTGGTCCTGTTCGAGCGCGAGATGGCTGATGGCACGTGGGCGGAGATCACCCTACCCGTGCTCATTATGGCGATCTGCGTATTCGCTACCTGGGCGTTGATCACGCGCACGACCACTGGTCGCCAGCTCTACGCTTTCGGCGACAATCCGGAAGGCGCGCGCCGCTTCGGCATCAATGTTGGGGCCATGCAATTTATCGCGTTCGGCTGGCTTGGCCTGATGGCGGGCATCGCCGGTCTCGTCCAAGCGCATTACGCGCAGGAAGTGGTGCCCAACGCCCTATATGGGCGCGAACTCGACGTCCTGGCAGCCGTGGTCCTTGGCGGTGCACGGCTTGGCGGCGGCAAAGGCAGCGTGCTCGGCTGCATCCTTGGCGTTCTGTTGGTCTCGATCACCCAAAACGGACTTAATTTGATGGGCGTGTCGCCTTTCGCGTTCAAGATGATCGTCGGCACCATCATCCTGGCCGCCATTACCCTTTCGAACACCAGCATTGAACGGCTGCTGCCGTTCCTGAAAAGCCGGCGGATGCCTTCATGACGGTTGTGATTGAACGCGTCCGCAACTTGCTCGGCCCCGAACTGGCAGGTCCGCTTGCCGCGTTTGCGGTAGTCATGATCGTGTTCGGCATTGCCGCACCGAACTTCCTTTCCCGGGCTACTTTTGGCTCCGTCGCCTACCAACTGCCGGAGCTCGGCCTGCTCACACTCGCCATGCTGCTCCCGATCCTGACCGGCGGCCTGAACCTGGCCATCACCTTCACGGCCAACATCGCCGGGCTGACGCTCGCTTGGATCCTTCAAAGCCAGGGCGGCGTCGACGCGGGCATCGGTGCCTTTTTCCTTGGCTCGATCCTTGCCCTTGCGGTCGGAGCACTTAGTGGACTGATCATGGGGCTCGTCATCGCCTACACCAAGGCTCACCCGATCCTGGTCTCGCTGTCGATGATGATTTTCCTGCGCGGTCTTGGTGAGTTCCTGACCCACGGCGGCGACGTGTCCGGCTTTCCCAGTTTCCTGGCGCCGATCGGCTACGGTTCGATTCTTGGGATCCCGGTTCCGTTGCTCATATTCATCGCGTGTGTGCTGATCTGGCACCTCCTGCTGACGCGCATGAAGCTGGGCTTCAACACCTATATGATCGGCTCCAACATCGAGGCCACGCGCTACTCCGGCATCAATACGCGCAAGGTGCAGGTTCTGGTCTACACATTGTCCGGTGCGATGTGTGCGGTCGCCGGCATCATCATGCTGGCCCGCTTCAATTCGGTGCGTGTCGGACACGGCGAGTCCTACCTGCTGATCACTGTGCTTGCCTGCTTTCTTGGCGGGGTCAATCCATTCGGCGGCTTCGGTCGCGTGATCCCTGTCTTCGTCGCGCTCGTGGTGCTCCAGTTACTGTCCTCGGGACTCAATCTGATGGGCGCCAACCAGCATCTGGCGACGGCGGTCTGGGGCATTTTGATGATCACGGTGATGATCCTGCGCTGGCTTGCCGGGCGCCTAAAGTTCCTGAACACAAACAAAGGGTGAGTTAGATGCATGGTTTTGGGGTCCACACCTCGATGTGGACGATGAACTGGGATCGGGCCGGCGCAGAGAAGGCGATCGCCGCTTCTGTCAAATACGGCATGGACTTTATCGAGATCGCGCTACTGAACGCGCCGGCGGTCGATGCCGCGCATACGCGCGCCTTGCTCGAAAAGCACAATCTTCCAGCTGTTTGTTCGCTTGGCCTGCCGGAGCGGGCCTGGGCCTCGGTGCGGCCGGATGCCGCTATCGAACATCTCGAAGTGGCGATCGACAAGACTGCAGAGATGGGCGCGCTGGCGCTTTCCGGCGTGATTTTCGGCGGTATTGGCGAACGCACCGGCCTGCCCCCCACCGAAAAGGAATACGACAACATCGCGCATGTGCTGACCGTCGCTGCCAAGCACGCCAAGATCCGGGGCATAGAGCTCGGAATCGAGGCGGTGAATCGCTACGAGAACCACCTTATAAATACTGGCGCGCAGGCCGTCTGGATGCTCGAGAAAGTCGGCGCCGACAACATCTTTGTTCATCTCGACACCTACCACATGAACATCGAGGAGAAAGGGGCCGCCAATGGTATTCTGGCCGCTCGCGATCACCTGAAGTATATTCACTTGTCAGAGAGCGATCGCGGCACCCCGGGCACCGGCAACTGCCCCTGGGACGAGATCTACGCAACGCTCGCGGCGATCGGCTTCAAGGGCGGACTTGCCATGGAAAGCTTCATCAACATGCCGCCGGAAGTCTCCTACGGCCTCTCCGTCTGGCGGCCAGTCGCGAAGGACGAGGCCGAAGTGATGGGCAATGGCTTGCCATTCCTGCGCAACAAGGCTCGCCAATACGGTCTGATCTGACCCAATGGATGACGGGCTGGAGGCGGACGGCGCCTTGCGAAAGGCAGCCGCGGGCCCGACTATCCGTTCGCCCTGACCGCCGCGCAATACGATCTGTGGAGGCAACGGCTGCTCGCCAGCTGGGGTGGGCCGGCGGAAATCGAAACTTTCGGCTCGAGCCTGGCCGCAGACCGCCAGGCGCAGATCTGGTGGGCTGGGTTGCTGAGGGCAGCCTCCAGTCCCGACGCGGTCGCGGGCCTACTGGAAGCGCTGCGTGATACCGATGTCCGTCATCTCCTTGCAAAAGTTTCGGTAAGGACGATGGTTCTGCATCGTTCCGGCGACCGCGCCGTTCGCATCGAAGCCGGGCGCTTCCTCGCGGCCAACATCCCAGGCGCGAAGTTCATTGAGGTCGCCGGTAACGATCATTGGTTCTGGGTCGGCGGCCAACAGCCGCTGCTTAAAAGCATTGGCGCGTTTGTACGACGTAGCTGATCGCTCAGCCAAAACGCAGTCGCTTTCGAGTGTCAGCAGATGTGGTAAGGGTGAGTGTCGGCGAGTAGCAGAGGTCCAGCAACAATGACTTTGAGGCGAACCAGAGCTTACGGCACATCCGGCTTGGTTCTAGCGGTTTGCACTGTGTTTGCTTGGCAGAACGCCGCTGCCGCTCAAAATTGCGACGCAGCCGCGACACCTGGCGTCAATTGGCAAGAGTGTGACAAGAAGCTTCTCATCCTAGATGGACAGGACCTGAGCGGGGCGAACCTGTTCGGTGTTGATTTCACTTCGACCGACCTCAGGAACAGCAATCTCGTTGCCGCAAATCTTGAGAAGGCAACGCTTGTGCGTGCTTCACTGGCCGACTCGACCGCCAAAGGCGCCCGGTTCGACAGAATCGAGGGCTACAGGACCGACTTCAGCCGTATGGACGCGCAGGGCGCTGTGTTTGCGAGCGCGGAAATGCAGCGTTCGAATTTCCAGGACGCCAATCTGACCAATGTTGATTTCACAAAGGCAGAACTGGGGCGTGCGCAGTTCCATGACGCCGATATCAGCGGCAGCCGCTTCTCGTTTGCCAATCTCGCACGGGCGGACTTCCGAGGAGCGACGTTCACCGCGCCGATAGACTTTGACCGCGCCTTTTTCTTTCTGACCCGTATCGAGGGCCTCGACCTTTCCAATTCGGTGGGTCTGTCCCAGTGGCAGCTCAACATGGCTTGCGGAGACGCCCGGACCGAGTTGCCTTCTGGCTTGACGAGGCCTGAAGATTGGCCCTGTCAATTCCAGCAGGAATAGTTGTCGGCAAGCCTGCGATGATCCTGAGACTCGCCGCTCGTTCATCGGAGAGGCTATTGGACATTGGAGAGCGGATGCAGGTCCGCTACGCACGAACTTCAACAGAAGAGCAGGTCGCGGAACTGGAGGCCCAAATACGTGACCTCAAAGCCCCTGGTTGCGATGAGGTCTTTTCAGAGCAGGTATCAGCCCTGGGGGATCGGCGGGAACTCGATCGTACGCTCAAGTTCCTCCGCACTGGCGATACGCTGATGGTCACCAAGATCGATCGCTTGGCGCGTAATACGCGGACCCTTGGTGATATTGTCGATGGCCTGCATGGACGTGGTGTAGGTCTGAAGGTCTTACAGTTCGGCAAGGAGGTGCTGGACACGACCGGGGCGTACGGTCGGCTGATGCTGAACATGTTCGCTGCTCTCGCGGAGTTCGAGCGGGGCCCAATAAAAGAGCGACAGAAGGCATCGCGAAGGCGAGGGCAGACAAGAAATACAAAGGGCGGAAGCCCACGGCGCGAGCAAAGGCCGGCGAAGCAGTCGTCTTAGCCGCTGGAGAAGTTAGACGCTCGAAGGACGTCCGGACGGTCGGAAGAGGACCAGCTTCTTCGATCCGCCAGGAATCGAGGTGGACACAACAGCCGGCGGGTCGCTTGCCGGGAAAGAATCCTCCAGACCCGCCTGCAACTGAGCAACAGAAGTCCGTGTCAGAAATCGCCGCATCCCTGGGCATCGGCTGCTGGCCTCAGATAGCCCACGGCCTGCAAATGTGTCCCGGAATTTCCGGGCCAATGACTGCTAATCCTCAGCGGATCGATGGCCTCGATCTGGTGCAAGACTTCATAGGGATCGAACCCTACCACCTTTGCCAGATCGAGAAACTCAATGAGATCCACGCGACGATCGGCGTTCTCTATGTTTGCAATGAAAGGTTGATGACGACCGAGAGCTTTGGCGACCGCTGCCTGCGTCAATCCTGCCAGCTTTCGCTTCTCGGTCAGCAGCTCAGCAAGTCGCCTATGGCGGTCCGAATGCAGGGTTTTGGCCATCCGCTCGTCGAGCATTTTGCACTTCGACGTTGCGGTTCCGAATTTCATATTATCCAAAAATTGGATTTCGTTTTACTCTCACCTGTGTGGATCTGGCAGCAATGTGAGGTTGGATGAGGCAGCGTTTGGCAACACCGGTGGCCGCACCCCCAAGGGACATGGAGTCGCGGCGATCATGCTGCTGTTTGTCGCGGCTGGCCCGGTACTAGGCTTCTCGGCTATTACCTCGAGCTGCCGATTGTGTTCTGGATCGGCGTGATCTCGGCAATTGCGAACCTTGGACCTCGCATCGGGGGTTATGGACTTTCCCTTGATACCGTTGGTGTTGATCGTGATCTGCGTGGGCATTCTTTCACCGTGGTGGTATGGCGCCGCCATCGGCGTCTTGGCATGGTCAGTGTTGGGCGGTTCGGCATGCTGCTGGCCAGAAAGTAAGCCGGGCCGTGGGCTGGTCAGTCGGAATCTGACGTCCGGCCCTTCTCTACAGATGGACCGGAAATGCTTAGCGCCCCTTCGTTTAGCCGTGAAAGCTGCATCGATGCCTCGTTTCACTCCTGAGCAAAGGATCAGACTGGCCAAGGCCCACAAAATTCGGGCGGAGAATGGCAAGGGTCTCACCTCGGAGCAAAGAGACCAACTTTATCGCTCGGCGCATAACCTGCTCGCGTTGAACGCTATGGAGAGCGCAAGAACCATTCGAAGCCCTCGGCAGATGGACTCGCAAGCATATTCGATCAAGCTGCAGAGCTAGCCTGGTCGGAGGACGTGCGCGAGGAGCTCGGCTACCGTCTTATGATACACTTAGCCGACGTGTTCGAGGGATGGAGCATTCGACAGCCGAATGACACCTGAAAGGACGGCCAAGCTTTCGTGATGGGCAGGGTCAATGCGCACCTTGGCGGAGGGAGTCGGGGCGACTTGGGAGCCGCCAAGACCAGCGGGTTCACTCTCCCTTGTCGGATTTGTTGGTCGTAGCCTGATGGAGGAGTAGAGGAACCGGTTCGAATGTATGCCTTCGGCCTGCCTGGTGGTGACAGTGGTCCCGTGTCCGCTTTGCGCCTCATGTCTGCCGTAGGGTCAGCTTTGCCGCTTCCTGAAAGCAGACATTGTCGGCGATACGCTGGAGGTCGAGGGTGCGCCATTTCCTGACATTCATGGCGCTCCTCCCTTGCGGTCGTTCACGCGGCGACCTGATGCGAACCCTATACGGACGTTCGGCAAATGTAGCCAGCCTGTGCGAAAATACAGTAGGTTCGGCGCCAACATGGGCGCCTCTCTTTACGAGCCAATTAACGTCTACAAGCCGCTCGCGCCGGACATTGGTATTGTCGATGGCCCATTCGAATATTTGACGGTGGGCGGAACCAGGCTGCCGCTTCCGTTCACGACGCGAATGACGGTGGCGCACCTGTCAAACGGTGACCTATGGCTTCATTCGCCGATCAAGTTCGATGAGAAATTGGCCCGGGAACTGCAGGGGTTGGGGAGGGTCCGGCATCTCGTGTCGCCCAACCAGTTCCACTATGCGCATATCGGGGAATGGGCGAGGGCGTTTCCCGAAACGATCGCTTGGGCATCACCACGTGCGCGCCAACGAGCAAGGGCACGGCACATCGAAGTCAACTTTACTAGGAACCTAGATGCGAACGCGCCGGCAGAATGGTGTGAGGAAATCGACCAATTCCTTTTTCCCGGCGGCTATTTCAAGGAGTTCATTTTCTTCCACAGGGTTTCGAAGACGCTGATCCTCACCGACACAATCATCAACCTCGAGCTGGACAAGATTTCCGAGCCATGGCGAACGGCCACTAGGCTCACCGGAATGTACCATCCTTACGGCCAAATATTCTTCGGCATGCGGCTGCCGCTGCTCCTCCAGCGACGAAGGGCGAAGGAGGCGATAGAGAAGATTTACTCGTGGCAGCCACAGCGAATTGTGCTCAGCCATGGACGCTGCTTTGATGCAGATTCCGATGAGGTCATCCGAAGGATATTCGGAGGACCGCCGGTACCGCCCATTGAAGACCGTTTGTCATGACGCGCGTTTGTCCTTCTACGCGGGCTCAACATTCGGATGGAATGGTCCGCCTTCCACCCCGAGCGGGACCTTTGACGCTCACCTCGGCATTCAGAGTAGCCGAATTGCGCGCCGCCCAGGTCGCGCCAGTTTCGGTCGTTCCGGAAGGCGCGTTTGAATGGCCGCTTCGGGCCGAAGTTGACCGGCAACTTCTGGCGTCCGAAAAACGATAGCGGACATTCGGACGGCCGCGATGCGTGCGAACGGCGACCTTGTCGCCTATTGTCGTGAACGTCACGAAATGGTGCGTTCCGCTGGTTCAAACACCTGAGCCGCAGAACGCCCGATATGAGCGTCGAAGGACTGGCTGTACTAGTTTCGCCACCATAGCTCCACCGCAAACGCTTGTTGGAGGTATGGAATGCGCACGCGGCTCTTCAATACAAGATTGCCGGCGGCACATTCCGGCGCGACGGTGACGGTTCTTCTAAGCTTCAAACGGCGGACGCGTGTTGCGACTCGGCGATTGGTCGGACGCTCGGTCCCAATAAGGCGGATCGCCGAAGCTTCGCCGCAGACTTTCGATGAGCGCGAGCACCTTGGCTGACGCACTGCGCTCACGCGGATAAGCGATGAAGAGCTCTGCGCCTTCGGCCTCTACACCAATGTCGATTCGGGCGAGGGCCCCGTCTGCAAGCTGGTCGTGGACGAAGAAGGTAGGCAGCAGCGAAATGCCGAGGCCGGCGACAGCGGTGTCGCGCATGACCACGCCGTTGTTGACACGAAGCGCCGCACGAGGGCGGATCACGGTCCAGTTCCCCGGACTGCCGAAGCGCCAGTCGGCACTGCGGTTGGCATAGAGGATCCCACAATGGCTCTCGATCTCCGCCAACGATCCCGGTGTGCCATGCGCAGCGAGATACTCGGGGGATGCCACTAGTATCCGGCGGCTTGTTGCGAGGCGTTTCGCCACCAGGCGATTGTCACCGACTGGCCCGTGTCGCAGCACCGCGTCAAACCCATCGGCTGCGGCATCGACGAAACGATCGTCCAGTTCGAGCGTCAGATCGATCCCGCGATTCTCCCTCAGGAAGGTGGTTAGCGCTGGCCCGAGATGCAGGATGCCGAAGCTTACCGGCGCCGAGAGCCTCAATGGGCCGACAACCGTGCCCCTCCGCTCGGCGAGTTCCGCGGTGGCTTCGGCTGCCTCACTCAGGATGCGTTGCGCCCGCGGCAGGAAAGTCTGCCCATCCTCTGTCAGCGACAGTTTTCGAGTCGACCGTTGGATCAATCGGGTGCCGAGTCCACGCTCCAAGTCGGCGAGTCGTTCGCTGGCTACAGATTTGGCGAGACCGAGCCGCTTGGCGGCCGCGCTGATCGAGCCCGCCTCCACGATGGCCACAAAGGCAGCGACGCTGTCGAGCTTCATCATCGTCCAGGTTTTCCGGAATCTAGATCCGCCAGTTGCAGCCTAATCCGGACGAAGCAAAGATGCTATGTATGGTTGATGCAGCGGGGTGACAGCGCCGGTCGATATGACCGCCTCCCGATGGCAGGAGATCTACAATGTTTAGGATGTTGATTGGCGTTCTCGGAGCACTCGCAATCGCAGTGCCGGCAGCGGCTCAAGTGCAACCCTTTCCAGCGTCATTCCGCACAGAGCAAATCGAGACTAACGGCACGACCATTAATGTTCGCGTCGGCGGCACAGGCCCGGCGGTCGTGCTCCTCCACGGTTATGGCGAGACCGGAGACATGTGGGCGCCGATGGCCGAAGATCTCGCGCGGGATCACACGGTGGTTGTGCCCGATCTGCGTGGGCTTGGACTATCCTCCAAATCTTCCACCGGATACGACAAGAAGACCCAGGCCGGCGACGTGGCTGGCGTCCTCGATGCACTCAAGATCGATCGCGCCGATCTCGTCACCCACGACATCGGCAACATGGTGGGCTACGCCTTCGCTATCCAGCATCCGCAGCGGACAACGCGCTTTGTTCTCATCGACGCTCCGGTGCCGGGGGTTGGGCCGTGGGAAGAGATTCTGAAGAACCCGCTGTTGTGGCACTTCCGTTTCGGCGGACCCGACATGGAACGCCTCGTCGCCGGTCGCGAGCGCATTTATCTCGATCGCTTCTGGAACGAGTTTTCCGCCACCCCGAGCCGCTTCACCGAGGCCTCGCGCGTGCACTACGCCAAGCTGTACGCCCTGCCTGGCGCGATGCATGCCGGTTTCGCGCAATTCGCGGCATTCGATCAAGATGCGCTCGACAACAAGGAGTTCATCGCCACCAAGGGCAAGCTCGCCATGCCGGTGCTGGCAGTCGGTGGAGAGAAGTCGTTTGGGCCGATGATGGCGACCGTCATGCGCTTTGCCGCCAGCGACGTGACTGAAGGGGTGGTTCCCGACTCCGGCCACTGGATCATGGAAGAGAATCCAAAGGCGACGATCGTCATCGTCCGCGACTTCCTCAATTCCAAGTGACCTCAACCCGACGTTTGGAAGAAGCTTGCCCGTTCGGTCCGCTACCCCGCGTCCAACGGTTCCACAGCTCAGGTGCTACCCAATCCCATTGTTTAGCTGTCTAGCACCGGCTTTGTTGTGCGGATCTGAGCCTTATGGTCGGCTCATGGACGCGAAGCGGTCGTCAGGCGGCAGGGCTCTGGACGTCGTGTTCGGGTCATCAGTGCCGGTTGCCGCGAATGTCGGGTATCGGGCAGCGAAATGGGCTGATGAAGGGCGGCTTCGGGTCACATCGAGACCACCTTTTGAGCACAGCGTACGTCCGCTTCCGCTCTTCCACGGCGGAAAACTGCTAGTCTGTTTGCGGGCCCCCATGCGGTCATTCTGGAGCATGGCTCCGAACGTTCGTAAACGAGGTTAGCTAGAGTGGACTGTATGGCGTCACGGGAGCATACGGAACGATACGGGAAGATTTCTGATTTTTGCCCACGAAAAAGTGAATAAAATCAACGATTTCAATACGCCCTCCGGGCCCACCATTGGCTCCTGCTGCCATTGCCCGCCGGTGCGCAGGAAAGCTCGGCCTCGAGCTCCGGCAGCGGCGGCAATTCGACCACAACCGGCTGGCTGGACACCTTGCTTTTGTCTGTCTTGCACGGCTTGATCCGGATCCACTTCTCCACGGGTCGGACTGCCCAGTGCGGCAAAAGGGCGGCTGCGGCGTGAAAATAGGACAGGAGAAGAGGCCGATCTCGTCCGCGTTCTGCGCAGAGGGTGAGCGTGTGCCATAGACCAAGCGAGTGACGTTCGTTCAACCCACCGGCTGGACCGAGCGGGCCGTCGCCTGAGTAGCACTCACCGTGTCCGTCGTAACGGACGACTTTTGTCTGATAGTGCACCGGCTTCATGCGGTCTTGACGTCGAAAATCGGCCTTCACATATTTTCCGCAGGTTGCTGCCGATTGCTGGGGCGACCATCCTCAACCACCTGAAATCGTTCAAAGATTGGAGGTTTCGATGAGCGAGAGAACATTTGAGAGTCCCGTGTTCGTGAGAGCCGCGGAAGGTCTCATTCAAGAGATCGCCTGTCTTGAGGATGCTTTCGATTTTCTCGACGAATGGCCGAAGCATCGGCGAGGCGTGATCTACGAAACGGCAAAGCGCGCGTGTCACCGCGCCTACGACGGTCTCATACCGTTAAAAGTCGCGCGGGATGCGTTCGCCGGCTTTGCCCGCTCCGTGAAGATCCTCGAGGACGTCGCAACGGCGATGCCTTGGGTGGCAGCCGCAAAGTCGGGCGAGACGGGCGGCGTTGCCGCCTGACCGTTTCGGAGGGAGGAAATCATGCTTTCTCAGCCCTTCGAAAAGCCCGTTCGCGTCTGGGTCGGACTCGGATTCCCGAGGCAGCTGAATTCGGTCGTGGATGCCTACCAGTTCGTCACCGACTGGTGCGGGAACAGCCCTGAACAAAGGGCTGCGATCCGCGCCTGTAAAGCCGCATTGGCCGGCGAGATCGACGCGGAGACGGCGCGCGGCGTTCTCGTGCAGTTCGCCAGGAAGAAAGACATCCTGGTCGAAGACGGAATGATGCCGCCGGTCACCACTACCGGGCAGGTTCTGCAAGCTTGATCCGCGGGCGGTTTCAGAGGCGGTGGCCATCGGGCCGCCGCCCAAAAGGTGCGCCGTGCGAAAACGCGCGCGTCGATGCGCCGGCAGAGTTTGCTGGCGGTTTCTATGTGCACCGCACTCCACTGGGTTGGGCGATGAGCAAGGTTAAGGTCACAAGCTGTCAGACGTTGCGCCTGTTTCGCTGACTAGATGGGGTAACGGACCGCCAAGCAACCCGCGAGCGGAGCGCGCCACCCAAGCGCCGTAGCAAAGTGAGCCGCCCGCTTAGCGGCCCATTACCCCGCCTAGGTAAGACGTGGCGCCGCGAGCGCCGATGGAGTAATCTTGCCCCATCAGTTCTCGGGAGTAAGAGCCATGAACGCAGTTCCTCGATGGCGGCTCGCAGGCGACTGGTTCGACATCTGCAGCTGCGACATCCCTTGTCCTTGCGAATTTGCACAGCGGCCGACCGGCAATCACTGCCAGGGCGTGCTCGCCTGGCACGTGCGTGAGGGCCAATACGGCGACGTGAAGCTCGACGGCCTGACGCTGGTGGCGCTCGGAGAGTTCGAAGGCAATCTCTGGGCCGGCGAGGCAAAGGCCGTCATGGGCATGTACCTTGATGAGAAGGCCAACGAGAAGCAGCGCGAGGCGCTGCAGACCATCTTCGGCGGGCAGGCCGGCGGCTGGCCGGCGGGCTTTGCCGCCAACATTGGCGAAATGCGCGGCATGGAGTTTGTGCCGATCGCCTTCGAGGTGGCGGGCGACCTCGCCACCTGGCGGGTCGAGATCCCTGGCCGCGTCGTCGGGCGTGCGGAAGCGCTTTCGGGGCCGACTACCCCACCCGGCAAACGCGTGCAGACGATCAACCCACCGGGCTCCGAGGTCGGTCCCGGCCAGGTTGCCACCTGGGGCCGTTCCGTCGAGGTCAGCACCAAGGGCTTCGGCCTCGACTGGACGGGCACTGCCCGCTCGAGCAAGCACATACCGTTCGAGTGGACCGGCCCGAGCTAAGGCGGTGGCAGACCCACGCGCCATCGGCCGGTTCTCCTTGCCGCCGCTTGTCAGAAGGCAGGGCGGCGTGCCACTCGGCCTGCTTGCTTCCCTCGCCCTCCTGACGGCGGCAGCCTGGGCGGTGACGCTCTACCAAACCCTCAGCATGAACATGCCGATGGGCATTGCCGTGCGCGGACGGATTGGAGGCGTGGAGGGTATGGCCGGCATGGCGATGGGCGGCATCGCCGCCGAGCCTTGGTCGATCGGCAACGCCGCCGTGTTTCTCGCGGTATGGACCGTGATGATGGCGGCGATGATGCTGCCTGCTGCTATGCCGATGATCTTCATGTTCGCGTCGGCACAGTCAAGGCGCGAACGCCGCCTTGCAGTTCCGACCTGGATCTTCGTCGCCGGCTATATCCTCGTCTGGGCTGGAGCCGGCTTTCTAGTGTATGCGCTGGTCCAGCTCGGCAGCGATATCGCGATGAGCTTCGATCCGCCTCAGCGTTCGCGTTGGGCGCCGCTCGCGCTCGGCGCGACGCTCGCAGCGGCTGGGCTCTACCAGTTCACGGCGGCCAAGCACATCTGCCTCGGGCACTGCCGCTCGCCACTGGCCTTCATTGCCGAGCACTGGCGCGACGGGCGGATCGGCGCCCTTCGCATGGGGCTGCGGCACGGCCTGTACTGCCTCGGCTGCTGCTGGGCGCTGTGTGCCGTTCTGGTCGCGGCCGGTGTCATGAGCCTCGCCTGGATGCTGCTTTTGACGCTGGTCGTCTTCGTCGAGAAGCTGTTGCCGCGCGGCCACCGCTTCGAGGCGACGGTGGGGATCGCGTTGCTCGTGCTCGGTATCGCGGTGGCGAGCGGCGCGGTGGCGATGCCATGGATGGCAGGGTAGCGCCGACGACGGCTCGGCCCGACGTTAACGGCGTCGGCAAGGAAGCGGGCCGAAGGGAAATCGTCTCTCCGTCGCGGGCGACCACCTCGAAGGGTCCGCCATGGATGTGCATGGGTGGATGAAGCCGTTGTCGGTGCCGATGAAACGCACTTTCAGGGTCTCGCCGACCTTCACGCGGATCGTCTCTGGCGCGAGCCGCTGGAGTGGAGCTTCTCGCCATCGGCACTTCGGCAAGTCCAGCCCGATAAGTAAGTACTCCTCGCGGCCGCTATCAGGCGCCACGTCTGCCGCCGCCAAGGCCAATCCCGTTTTACGAATCGGAGCCTGATATATCCCAGGCGCCGACACCGTTTCCCGCCATTCCCTGGAACAGATCATCCGCTTGCGCCGGTGAAAGGCTCGTGTCGGTGGCGACCCACCAGGTGAGGACCGCAAGAAATGCGCCGGCGATGAACTGGACGGCGAATTCGACGGGCACTCCACCTCCACCGACCCGCTTTTCGACAAGTTCTGCTCGGACAGCGCGGCGGATACGCTCGCGCAATTCGTCATGGATCGTGTCGCCGCTGCTCGCAAGCAGCGCGTGGTGAAGCGACCGGAACGCAAGTGCGTGTTCGAACATGGGAAGGCTAAATGCAAACAGGCGAGTACCAATCTCCTGACTTGCCGACATGCGCCCACGGCTTAGCGACCCCAGATGCGCCTCGATGGTCGCGCTGCGTAGAGCATCCTTGTCTGCGTAGTGGGTATAGAAGGTCGACCTGCCGACATTTGCTCTCTGGCAAATGTCGTCGACCGTGATGGCCGCATATGCGTGCTCCGGGATCAGGGCAATAAGCGCATCCTGCAGCAGCGCGCGCGTCCGCGCGACGCGGCGATCGATGGTATTTGAGTCGCTCGTCCGGTCGATTTTTATGGTCATCGCCACGTTCGGCGCCTGCTTCTGGACATTCAAAGGTCTGGTGTCCGGAATCTCATGCTGGACATTGTGTCCAGTATGATACGCCAAGTCCAGAAGCTCAAATCGTATATTGGACAGGCCGCAACGGAAGGTCGCCGACATGCACTTATCTGGTCACCGCGCCGGCAACGGACGGCATTCGCGCAAGGGCGTGATCGCGATGGCCCTGCTTGCCAAACTGTCGCTCGTCGCCGGCTTCCTCTTTGTGGCCAATTTTGGCATGGGCTACATCGGCGCCGGCGCCTGGGTGGCGGCATTCCACGGCCTTATCCTAGCAGCAATCGCGATCGTATTGCTGTGGGGCTTCCTTTCTCGCATAGGCCTCGGCGGAAAAGGCACGCACAGCACGAGCGACAGGGGGATCGGCATCGTCCTGCACCGGGCGGCGGGCTATGACTGGCTTGCGCGCGTTCTGACCTTCGGCTGCGAGGGGCGGTTTCGCGAGCACATGCTTCGCTTGGCGAAGCTCCGGCCCGGCGAAGCGGTGCTTGATGTCGCCTGCGGAACGGGAACCCTTGCGATTGCCGCGAAGCGGCTAGTGGGTTCTGATGGAAGCGTCACAGGCGTCGATGCATCGGCTGAAATGATCGAGAGGGCGCGCGCCAAGGCCAAAAGGTCTGGCCTCGATCTGACTTTCGTCAACGGGACGGCGCAGAAGCTTCCCTTCAAGGACGCACGGTTCGACATTGTGATCGGCACACTGATGCTGCATCATCTGTCGAAGCCCGTTCGATCGGCCTTCGTCCGCGAGGCAGCACGCGTCTTGAAGCCCACTGGCCGGCTGTTGCTTATCGATTTCGGCAGGCCGGTACGCAAGTCCAGATTGCCGAGACTTCATCGACATGGTCACGTGGACATGAATGGGATCGCCTCGTTGTTGACCGAGAGCGGATTCAAGGTCGGCGACATCGGCGCCGTCGGAACCAAGAACCTGAACTATGTTCGCGCGACGACGGACAAGGTCCGATCAGCGTGACCGAGGCATGCAACAGCCGCCAGACTTAAGCGTCGCCCCGAAAAGTCACGCGACATGGAGCCCGGGCCTCGAAGGCGTAGCAGTCTGGCGGGTCGTGCGAACTGAGCGCCGGCCTTGCCGACTCGTGGCAGGGTCGTCGACGTGGGTCGTGACGGCAAGCCCCTGATCCGCATGTCGATGCTGATCTCGGCCGAAGCCCGCCGCGGCGGCCAACGTCTCGGCGCTTCAATCGGTCAGCGTTGTAGATATTTGACGAGCGCCGCGATCGCGAGCACGAGGGCGACCAACACCAGGATCCAGATGAGGCCAATCCCACCCATCAACCACATGCCCTCTGACCCATCCATCATGGAAATGATCCTCTAGCGCGAAGGCTGAGTTCGCCGCCCACGATTGGCGAGTGCAAGCTAAGTTAAGTCGCCGGCAACCTCCGCCAAGACAACGGTGATTCCGGTTACAGAACGGGGAAAGATGCATACTCCGGCAATTCTACATTCCCCCGCCGCAGCCGTCGGACAGGTCCCATACATTCACAATTTGCCTGCCGTCAAAGCCGTGTTCGTGGATCAGGTATTTCGCCAGTCCGCCATACACTCTCCAGCGCCAGCACGGGCAGCAGCAGGGGCCCTTCTCCTCGGAATTGGCCATCGCGTAATCGTAGGCCTTCTGCTCGTCCCCGGTGAGCTTCAGATCGTAGTAAGGCAGCATCTGCTGCGCGGTCGCCGCCGGTATGTCGTACGGGTCGCTGGGGATCATCGGGATGGCGCGATATTGGGTAAGCCCATTTACCTGCTCGCGATAGCGTTTCAATTCCATCGGGCTGCAGCACGAGCCCTTGATGCGCGCCATCGCGGGCATGGTCGCGATCGACTCGGTAAACTTGGCCGAGCAGGTGCTGTTGCCGCTCTCGCTAAGATCTTTGAACCGTTTGGTCAATTCGGGATCGTCGGCAGCGATTGCCAAATCCGGTGCGAGAAAGCCTGCAGCCGCGGCGGCGCCGAAGACGCCGAGAATGACGGTGCGTCGGTTTGGGGTCCTTGTCATTTGCCGCTCCTCGCCTGCTCGATGAGCTTCTTCAGCGTCGCAAGATCGGTGGCGCCGGGAAAAATCTGGTCGCCGGCGATAAATCCCGGCGTTCCCGTTATTCTCAGCGCCTGGGCCAGTTCCATGTTGCGGTCGATCAGCGCCTGGATGTCCGGCTGCCGCATATCGCCCTTCATGCGCTCGACGTCCAGCCCGGCCTCGGCGGCGATCTTGAGGACGGCCGCCTCGGTCACCCTTGTCTTGGACCCATAGAGCGCCTTGTGAAACGCTGTGTATTTGCCCTGCTTGTCGGCGGCGAGCGCCGCCTTGGCCGCGAACACCGAATCTGGGCCGAGGATGGGGAATTCCTTGTAGACGATCCTGAGTTGCGGATCGTCGGCCGCAGCCTGTTCCATGACCGGCGCCATCTGCCTGCAATAGGGGCAATTATAGTCGAAGAACTCGACCAGGGTAACGTTGCCCTCGGCGTTGCCGCCGACTGGACTTTGCTTGTCACGGAAGATGTCGTCCGCCCGCGCCTTGAGCACCTGCCTGGCCTGGGCTGCATCTGCTTCACGCTGGCGCTGGTCCAGGCTTTTCAGCGCCTGCACGAGAACCTCCGGATGCGCCAGGATATAGTCGTGTATCCGCTGGTCGAACTGATCCTGGGACATTTCGCCTGCAGCATTCGCCTGTATGGCTTGAAAGCCAGGATTGAGCAGGAACCATCCTGTCAGGCCGGCAAAGAGCAGGGCGCGGGCGATGCCGCTGCAATACCTGGCTGCATCTCTTGGCTTGGTGAACATGCGCGTCTCCCTTTCTTGTCGTCGAGAATGTCGGTGCCTCTCCGTCAAAAGAGGCTCTTCAATTTTGCCAGCCAGCCTTCGTCCCGTTCGTGGTGCGTGCGCTCGACATTGTTGGTGAGCGCGTTGACGAAGGTGACGAGATTGACGGGCGCGAAGTTCAGGCCGTGGAAATTCGCCCGCCAGCGGCCCTCCTTGTCGATCACATGCGTGACGATCCCGTGCATCTGGTAGCCATCATTGGCCAGGCTGAATTTGTGACCGAAGGCTTCCGCCAGATTGCGGGTCATATCCTCCGGCTGGCCCGGGGCAGTGGTCAGGAACAGCCAGTTGACAGGGTCGAGCCCATGCGCCGGTCCATAGGCATTGAGCACATCGGGCTTGTCCTTTGTGGGATCGGTGGTGATCGTCACGAAGGTGACCTGATCCTTCATCGGCGTGCTATTCACCATCTTCTGGATCTCGGCGATCTTCTCGGCATGCAGCGGGCAGACGTCCGGGCACGATGTGTAGATGAAATGGAGGACGACGACCTTGCCGATGAGGTCGGCCGGCCGCACGATGCGACCGTCGGCGGTGCGCAGCGTGAAATCGGGCGTTGGGCTGTCGATCTGCTGGAAATATTTCTCGTCGTTCTGCAGCATGGCGTCGACTTCGTCCATTGAATGCGCCGGCGCTCCATGCGTGAAGCCGGCGATCAGCGCGGTGAAGACGATCAGGCCGCACAACAGACGCCTCCATTCGTTCCAGGCGGATGAAACGTCCCGAACCGCCGGCTCGTCCCGGTTTCTGGCAAGCATCAGCCTTTTCCTTTCGGGCTAGCGGCAATACGGCTGCGGATGAAATCGACCATGTCGGGAGAATCCCATTCAGCCGGCCCGATCAGCCGGCCGATCTCCTTGCCGTCGCGGTTGATAAGCACGGTCATCGGCAGGCCCACCGCGCCGAGCGTGAACATGACTTTGGCTGAGGTATCGATGTTCAGCGCAAGGTGTGTAACGCCGGTCTCGGCGAAGAATTTCTTCACGGCGTCGGGACCCTTCCGGTCCATCGACAGCGCGACGACCTCGAAATCCGGTCCGCCGAGCTTGGCCTGCAGCCGATCAAGCGTCGGCATTTCCTTGCGGCAGGGCGCGCACCATGTCGCCCAGATGTTGAGCAGAACCACCTTACCGGAGAAATCGGCGAGCGTTTTCGGCTTGCCGGTGCCGTCCTCGAAACTGATTTCCGGCACGGCGGCGGGCGTATCGAGCAGTGTGAAGTTCTCAGATGCCCCCGCTGCCACGGAGGGCGGCGGAAACGCCAGCAGCGAGCAGACAAGGAAGATAGCCCATTTGCACTTGATCACGGTGCGCTCACTCGGTCGCATAGACGGTCGGCGCCTTGCCGTCCTTGGTGAAGGCGTAGATCGTCCAGGTCTCGGACTTCTCGCCGCCCATGCCGGGCGCGCCTGCCGGCATGCCGGCCAGCGTGATGCCGCTAATGGCTGGCCGCTCGGTCAACAGCTTCTTGACGATTTCGACTGGCACAAGGCCGTCGACGACATAGCCGTCGACAATCAGTGTATGGCAGCCCTCAAGGTCCGCCGGCACGCCGGCATCGCTGCTGATTTGAGAGAGATTGTTGACCGGCTTGATATCGACCTTGAAGCCATTGTGCTCAAGATAGTTGGCGTAGGATTCACAGCAGCTGCATTGCGGGTTCTTGTACATGACGGCGTTGATCGTTGCGGCGAAGGGGGGCAGCGGCGTTGCGATCAGCAGGGACAGTGCGGCAAGGCGGTAGGTCAGTTTCATTGCAGTTCTCCTTGGTTGGATAAAACTTTCAGGTCACGCGGAACACTGTCATCAGGCCGGCCATCTGGTGATCGGCGACATGGCAGTGCAGCATCCAGTCACCGGGATTGTCGGCAACGAAGGCGCATTCGATTGTGTCCTTGGGGGCGAGCAGCACCGTGTCCTGCCATTGCCGGTGCGGTACCGGCAAGCCGTTGCGCGAAAGCACCGACAGGCTGAAGCCGTGAACGTGCATGGGGTGCCACCAGGCGGTTTCGTTGCGCACAGTGAGGTGGCAAGTCACGCCGCGTTTGAGCGTAAACTGCGGCGCCATGCCGGCATGGCCATCGCCAGTCATCGACATGCCGTTGATTGCCCAGGCGGCGGCGCCGTTCATGCCGGGCATCGCCATGCCCATCATGCCGCCGACGCCGGCCAGCTTGCCGCCGCCCATCATGCCGCCTTGCAGGACGATCTCATGCTGTTCAGCCTTGGCCAGGTCGGGGGCCGGCAGCGGATTGGCGGGCAGGCGACGCGGAGCATCGAGAAGATGGTGGCGCAGCGGCGGCGCCTTGTCATAGGCAAGCGTTGTCAGCGTGTAGACGAGGCCGTCATAGAAGTCGTCGACCACCGCGTGCCTGCTGCCGGGACCACCCTGCATGTCGAGCATAATGTCGATGCGCATGGCCGGTGCCAGCACCAGGCGGCCGTCTTCCGGTTCATGCGGGTCGCAGGGCTGGCCGTCGACCGCGACGATCACCGGACGGTGACCCTCGAAGCGCAGCGCCACCATGCGGGCAAGGCAGGCATTGGTGAGCCGCAGTCTGACGCGCTCACCTGCCGTCACGCTCAGGTCGGCCGGCGCCGCGCCATTGATGGTGACGGCATTGCCGACGCGGCCCGACATCGACGCATCCATCATGCTGCCGAAGCCGCCGGCGATCTGGCCGTCGCTGGTGAGCCGCCAGTCCTGCAGCAGCCAGAGGAGATCGCGGTCGGCGGCGACGGGTTCACGTTCCTCAACGATCAGCGGGCCGGCGAGTCCACGGCCGATCTGCACCAGGCTGTCGGCATGCGAATGGTACCAGAAGGTGCCGGCATCTGGCGGCGTGAACTCATAGACGAAGTTCTCGCCCGGTCCGATCGGCCTCTGGGTCAGGCCCGGCACGCCGTCCATGGCGTTCGGCAAACGGATGCCATGCCAATGGACGGTCGTGTCTTCGTCTAGTCCGTTCTCGACAGTGATGCGGACCGGCTGGCCCTGCCGCAGGCGCAATGTTGGGCCGGGGGTGGTGCCGCTATAGGTCCAGACTGCGGTAGACGGACCGTCGGCGCCATTGAGCAGCGCCTGGCCCGGGCCGGCCTTGATCCTGCGCTCGTCCTCGGTCGAGGCGCGTGCAGGACGCAGCGAGCAGGACACGGCAGCGCCCGCCGCGGCCGCAAAAAACCCGCGGCGCGATATCGAATGACTGAAATCGTATTTCACCCTGCTTGCCCTTTGCGATCTCGATCGATGGCGAGCCACTCGGCATCGAACTGGAATGCTGTATGCGCCCGCGCGCGCAACGATGCGCAACACAGGCGATCAGGCGCCGGGAATCAGCCGCGTCACGGCTGAAACGGCGTCAAGCGCTGAGTCGGGGAGGGTATGGGTCGGGTAGGGAACTTCGTCCCTGCAGGAACGGGGCAGCTTGCGTCGATGGCTGCTGCACGTGGAGAACTGCCGTCACCGCGAGGTCTTGCGGCAGCACCGTCAGCACCGGTGCGATGCAGGTCGGCGGACAATGCATCGGGTTGCCACTGTCGCCGATGTCTTTGAGGCACGCCCTGCAGTCGCCGTTCATGGAAGCACCGGCCAAAGTGCCTGTGCTGGCACCGGTGGACATCGCCATAGCGTCCGCCATCTTGGCCGACATGACGCTGGCCTGAGCGGCAGACAGGCTGAACCCGGCGGTCAGGAAGACCGCTATTAGCATGACGAGGAGATGCTTTGGCGACAGCCGGGCCATCATCCGCCTAGGCTGGCCGCAAAATGCAGCTTTTGCAAGTCCCCGATGCTGCGACATCAAGACTTACGCGATAAGCTCCGGATTGGCTTCGGTGAATTCAGCGTGCGGAACGAATGATGGCTAGTTCCTTCATCGCGAAGGGCCCGGTCGATCAGCACGAAATAGGGCGGTGGTCCAAGCACCGTGATCTGGCCGGCCGAGGTGATGCTGATCAGCAGGCGGCACCCCGACGCGAAAAGCTGCTCGGCGACCGGCACGGCGAAGGAGGAGCCGACCGCACAGCCAAATGATGCCAAGCGTCTGGCCATCCAGTTCGAACTCGTGAAGGACGGTATGATAGCAGGCCCAGCCCGACGATGGGCGGGCGCGGCCTTCTTTGCGCAACCGGCGCACTATGTTGCCGTCCGGATCAAGGACACACACAGAAGGCATGCGTTCCGGCGACAGGTCTTTTTGCCGCCGCGCCTCGCGAAGCATGCTTTCAACCTGAAACACGGACTCGGCCGAATAGTCCTTCAGCTCGAGCAGCGGTGATCGCGGAACTGGTGGCGTCATGTTGTTCGACCGAAGACTTTTGGCTGCGGGACCACTCAGGCCGCTGCCTCAATTGGTAGGCCTGCGGCCTTCCAATCGGGATACCCGTCCTCGAGCCGGTGAGCGACATACCCTCGCGCCCGCAATGCCGCGACAGCCTCGAACGAGAGAACGCAATAAGGGCCGCGGCAATAGGCAATGACCTCCCGGTTCGCGGGAAGTTCCGCCAGCCGGTTTTCAAGTTCAGCGAACGGGATGTTGAGCGCTCCCGGTAGATGTCCGAGCGCGAACTCGTCCTCCGACCGGACATCGAGAACCGTGACAAGGCCATCACGCAACCTTGAGACAAGCTCTTCACGCGACACAGCCTCCAAGGCGTCGCGAGCCTGGAAATAGTCGGTCATGACGCGGTTGACCTCGGCGACGTTCCGCTCACCCACGCGCCCCAGAGCCTTCATTAATTCAACCACCAGAACATCTCCTGCAAGGCGATAGAGCATATGCTTGCCCTGCCGCTCGGCCTCGACAAGTCGCGCGCGTCGAAGGATTTGAAGGTGGCGCGAGGCGTTCGCAAAGTTGAGGCCGGCCCGGGCCGCAAGTCCTTCGACGCTGCGTTCACCCTGTGCGAGGTGCTCCAGCAATTCCAGCCGGTGCGCATGCCCGAGCGCCTGAGCCACCTCGGCAAGGCTGGCGAAAATCGCCTGTTTTGGTCCAACGCTTGACACGACTGTCCCTCGGTGAAACATTCAGCAGAATAATTGAATATTACCGCAGGCGAGGTAGGGAGCGCAAGCCATGATCCTCCGTCAATTCCTCCATTCCGATCCCGTCGCCGCATCCTACCTGTTCGGATGTGGTGGAAAATCGGCCGCTGCGGTGGTCGATCCGGTCGGTGACATTGCGCCTTACCTTAGGGTCGCCGAGGCGACGGGCATGCGCATCCTCTATGTGGTCGACACGCACATCCATGCCGACCACATTTCCGTCGGGCGGGCGCTCGCTGCAGCGTCCGGCGCGGAATACCTGCTCTTCGAAGGCGCGGAGGCCGGGTTCCCGTTTCTGCGCGCCAAGGACGGTGACGTGCTCGAACTCGGCAATGTGATGATGGCCGTCATGCACACGCCCGGGCATACGCCGGAGCACATTTCGCTCTTGGTCACCGATCGGACACGCGCGAGCGAGCCGTGGTTCGTGCTGACAGGCCACACGCTGATGGTTGGCGATCTCGGGCGAACCGAACTGGCAACCGACGCCGAGGCCGGCGCGCGGACGCTGTTTTCCAGCGTGCGCCGTCTCAAGCAACTGCCGGATCACGTCGAGGTGCTGCCCGGCGCATATTCCGGCTCGGTCTGCGGGCGCTCGCTCAGCGGCAAGCCGACATCGACGATTGGCTTCGAGAAGCGCTTCAACAAAGCATTCCGCATTGAGGACGAGGGCACCTTCGTCGCCACGATGGTCGCCGACATACCACCCCCGCCGCCGGATGCGGCGCGCAACCGAGCCACCAATGCCGGGTTGGTCGCCGCGGCCTGACCGATGGGCGTTTCGCGGTCAGCAGGCTCGACTGTCAGACTTGGGCTTAGGGAAAACTGGCGGCAGTTTGCTCTCCTGATGCTGGTGAATGCTTTTGTCGGCGGCATGGTCGGGATCGAGCGAACGGTCGTGCCGCTCATCGGATCGGAAGAGTTCGGCATCACGTCAACGACACTTGTCGTCTCCTTCATCGTGAGCTTCGGCGTGGTCAAGGCGCTTGCCAATCTCGTCTCCGGCCAACTCGCCGATAGCTGGGGGCGCAAGCGCGTTCTCGTCCTCGGCTGGCTTGTCGGCTTGCCGGTTCCGTTCATGATCATCTGGGCTCCGAGCTGGGGATGGGTGATTGCGGCCAATGCACTGCTCGGCATCAATCAAGGACTGGCCTGGTCGATGACTGTGGTCATGAAGGTCGATCTCGTGGGTCCGAAATCACGCGGCCTTGCAGTCGGCCTCAATGAGTTTGCCGGCTATCTCGCCGTCGGCGTAACGGCATTCCTCACGGGCTATCTCGCTTCGCGATACGGCCTGCGCCCGGTGCCCATCTATCTCGGGATCGGCTACGCCATCGTCGGCACCGTATTGTCGGTGCTGCTAATCCGTGACACGCGCGACCACCTCCGGTTGGAAACATCCGCTCACGCAATGCAATCCGTGCCGATCAGTTTCCGGGAGGTGTTTGCGCTGACCTCGTTCCGGAATCGCAATCTGTTCGCGGCTTCGCAAGCCGGCCTCGTCAACAACCTCAACGACGGCATGAGCTGGGGTATTTTCCCATTGTTCTTCGTGTCCTTCGGACTTGGCATCGAGCGCATCGGCATCCTGAAGGCGGTCTATCCCGCAACATGGGGAATCCTGCAGGTCGTCACCGGCCCCTTGAGCGATCGCTGGGGCCGCAAGGGCCTGATCGTCGCCGGGATGTGGACCCAGGCCGGCGGTCTGTTTCTTACCGCCGCCACGGGCCGGTTCGAATGGTGGCTCATCGGCAGTCTTCTGCTCGGCCTTGGAACGGCAATGGTCTATCCAAGTCTGATCGCTGCCGTTTCCGACGCCTCGCATCCCAGCTGGCGCGCCCGCTCGCTCAGCGTCCATCGGTTCTGGCGCGATCTCGGCTACGCGATCGGCGCGCTCTCAGCAGGTCTCATCGCCGATCGCTTCGGGCTCTCGTGGGCGATAACATCGATCGCCGCATTGACGTTTGTCTCTGGCGCAATTGTTGCCATCGCGATGCAGGAGGCCGCCAAAGGTTCGCGCCAACCTTCCCGCAGATAGTCGATCCGGGGGGTCGGCCTGATATCCGATGGCACTCACGGACTCGCTCACGCTCATCCTACGGTACATTGGTGTTGCGCAACTGGCCATCATTGCCGGCCCTGGCCGTTCGTGATCTGCGCTTCAGTCTCGTCGGGTACCTCGTTGCGGTGTTCTGCTTTGGGGTCGCCTCCAGCACCAGATTGCGAGCCTGCCGGCTCGGCAATCCTTAGCGTGTAGTATTCGATCGGAACGCCCCTCGTACCGACGCGCATCAGCTTGTTCCTCGCTAAAGGAACGCGTTCAGGCAGTATGCTCGCATGGGTTGGATAAATCCATATGATGCCGACGCGAGCCAATGCGCCTGTGGGCTCACGTGGGTTGACGGATGGGCAGGTGCCAAGTCGGACCAGCGCCTACTGTATATGCAGAAGCTTAGACAGCCACCTGGGTTCCGATCTCGACCACACGTCCGGTCGGAATCTTGCAATATTCAGTCGCATCAGCCGCCGTGCGCGCCAGCCCGGTGAACAGCTTGTCCTGCCAGACCGGCATGCCGGAATTGGGCGATGTCTTGAGCGAGCGCCGCGACAGGAAGAAGGATCTCGTGATGTCGAACTTCCAGCCTTCTTGCGGCAGATCGCCAGCGCGCGGGGGATGTTGGGCTGCTCCATATAGCCGAAGGTCAGCGTCCCGAAAAACCTTAGTCAAGCAACGGGGTAGAGCCCTCCAATTTCTGGAGCAGGGAACTTGCTTCTTCACGGGAAACACCGGAGGAATGATGATCAACTGAGAATTGATTCGGAGCTTGTGCATGCGCGGGGTGCAAGCGGCTTTGGCTGCACTGATTCTGACCGGTTCCTTCACTTCCGCCCTCGCCGACAACAGTTCTCCCTTCATCTATTTTGCAACCGAAGATCCTTTTGCTGCCGGTCAACCGACGAAGAACGACGTCTATGTTTTTGGGGGCGTCTTTGTGACCGGGTCCTTCGGGGATACTATCAACGTCTTCGGGGCCGACTGTACGAACAATTACATGATCGGAG
This sequence comes from Mesorhizobium sp. M0045, assembly GCF_040323385.1. Classification (NCBI taxonomy): domain Bacteria; kingdom Pseudomonadati; phylum Pseudomonadota; class Alphaproteobacteria; order Hyphomicrobiales; family Phyllobacteriaceae; genus Mesorhizobium; species Mesorhizobium sp. M0045. The sequence goes on along the minus strand of NZ_JAMYUY010000015.1, from coordinate 24,556 downwards.
CTGCTTACGGCCGTGATTTCGCCGATGTTGGCGCGGGTTTTGTCCTTGGCGGTGTGACTGGGGCTGCCATAAGGTTTGGCGAGGACGACGATACATCCGGAGAGCTTTGGGCCGGGATGCGGCTTCGCCACCAGGGCCTTGTCATCGGCGATCTGGCGATTGCGCCAGCGCTGACGGCCGGTGTCAGTGCCGTTACAGGCGTCACCGAGATCGAGCACGCCCGCGAAATCCATTACGATGGCGATGCATCCTTCCTGGGTTTTATCGGCGCGGAGCTTTCTTTCAGACTAAGGCAAGCTCCCAACGTCGAGCTTGTCTATCAACTCCATCACAGATCCGGCGCCGGTGGCACGTTTGGAAACATGGGAGAGGGTTCCAACGCGAATGCTGTTGGAGTGCGTTATCGCTTCTAGCTGACGCCTGAATGCTTCGGGTCGGGGCTGACATTCTATGAAGGTGCGCCGGTTGCCGCCGCCCGTAGGCGACGAGCGGGGCCGAGTCGGCGCGCTGGATGGCGTCAGAGCGCGGGGCGCAATCCACCATTCTTCACGGGATCCTTGATGGGCCGTACCAAGCGACACTATCGTTCGAAAGGTTCTCCCAGCGAAGCCACGCCGTTGAGCTTGAGCAGACGGCGGTTCGAAGAGATGATGCCGAGCACGATCACGGTCACGAGATAAGGCAAGCTCGATAGAAGTTGCGAGGAAACGTCCAGCCCTGTCGCCTGGGCCGCGAGGCTTGCGAGGGACACGGCGCCGAAGAGGCACGCACCGAGGAAGATACGGCTGGCAAGCCAAGTGCCGAAGACGACGAGCGCAATCGCAATCCAGCCGCGCCCTGCGATCATGCCATCGGCCCAGAGCGGAGTGTAGACCACGGATGCGTAGGCACCGGCGAAACCTGCCAACGCGCCGCCGAAGGCGACCGCGGCGAAGCGCACGGCGATCACCGGATAGCCGAGCGCACGGGCCGCCTTGGGGTTCTCGCCGATGGCGCGGACGACGAGGCCGGTCTTGGTGTAGGCGAATATCGCCCAGATGGCGACGGTCGCGGCAAGCGAAAGCCACACGACAACGTCTTGGGCGAACAAGCCGCCGATCACCGGGATATCCGAAAGCCCGGGCAATGAAAGCTTCGGAAGCCCCTTAACCGTGAGGCTCTCATAGCTCTTGCCGAACAGCGCCGAGAGGCCTTGGCCGAGGATGCCTATGGCAAGGCCTACCGCAACCTGGTTTGCGCGAAATCCCAGCGCGATGACGGCAAAGACCAGGGAAAGAGCCGCGCTGGCGAGGCCCGCGGCGAGGAAACCGAGGAGATGCCCGCCGCCTTGATAGACGATAATGAAGGCGATGACGGCGCCGAGGGCCATCAGTCCCTCCACCCCGAGATTGAGGACGCCAGCCCGCTCGGCCACCAGTTCGCCGAGCGCCGCAAGGAGAAACGGCGTAGCCGCCGCCAACATCCCGGCGATGATGAACTCGACGGCGTTCATGACGTGCTTCCGTGGGCGGCATGGCGCCATTCGAGCCGGTAGCGGACGAAGGCGATGGCGACGAGATAGGCGAGCAGCAGGCTGCCCTGGAAAACCCTGACCGCAGCGACCGGCAGATTTGCCGAGACCATGGCGTTATCGCCGCCGATATAGAGGGCCGCCATGAGCAACGCGGAAAAGGTGATGCCGACCGGGTGAAGGCCACCGAGATAGGCCACGATGATGGCGGCATAGCCGTAGCCGGTCGAGATGGAGCGCTGCAGCTGGCCGAGCGGCCCGGCCACCTCGGCCGCTCCGGCGAGGCCTGCCGCGAAACCGCCGATGAGCAGGGAAAGCCAGATCGCCCGTCCTTCGTTGAAGCCGGCGTATCCGGCCGCGCGCGGCGCGAGGCCGCCGACCTGCAGCTTGAAGCCGGCGAAACTCCTCTGCATGAAGATCCAGGCCGCAAGGGAGAGCGCGCAGGCGATAAGCAGCGAGACGTTGACGCGGGTGCCGGGGATCAGGATCGGCACCATCGCGTCGGACTGGAACATCACCGATTGCGGGAAGTTGAAGCCGTTTGGGTCCTTCCAGGGGCCGAGAAGCAGGTAGTTGAGCAGTTGCGCGGCAACGAGCGCCAGCATGAGCGATACGAGAATCTCGTTGGCATTGAGCTTCACGCGCCAGAAGGCGGTGAGGGACGCCCACAGAGCGCCGCCCAGCGCACCGATGACAAGCATGGAGGGCCAGATCCATTGGCCCGTTGCCTCTGGGAACCAGATGGGAATGGCCGATGCGAAGATCGCGCCGAGGATGAACTGGCCCTCGGCGCCGATGTTGAAGACCTTTGCGCGAAAGCCGATCGCAAGCCCCTGCGCGATCAGCAGTAGCGGCGCGGTCTTAAGCAGGACTTCCGAGAAAGAGGCCCAGGACAGGAAGGGCTCCAGAAGCATCGCGTGGAAAACGGCTACCGGATCGCGGCCCATAAGGAGGTAGAGCCCGAGATTGAGAAGCGTCGCCAAGGCGAGCGCGACGGGCGGAGCGATCAGTTTGACGGGAAGCGAGGCATGCTCCCGGCGAACGAGAACAGGAAGGAGCGGCGCGGACAGAGCGCTCATGCAGGGACCTTTTTGGCCGTCGAATGCGCGCCGATCATGTAGCGGCCGATCTCCTCGGGTCTCGTGTCGCGCGTCACCAGCGGCGGGCTCAGCCGGCCTTGATGGAGCACCTGGATCGAATCGCAGAGTTCGAACAGTTCCTCCAGTTCCTCCGAGATGACGAGGATACCCATGCCTTCGTTGCGCAGGGCAACGAGGCGCCGGCGGATGGCGGACGCGGCGCCGATGTCGACGCCCCAGGTGGGTTGCGCCACGAACAGTAATTGCGGGGACAGCATGATCTCTCGGCCGACGATGAACTTTTGCAGATTGCCGCCCGAAAGCGAGCCGGCCTCCGCTTCCGAACCGGGCGTGCGCACGTCGTATTGCCGGATGCAGTCCTCGGTGAAAGCCTTCACCTGGTTCGTGTCGACGAGGCCGCGTTTCAACAGGCCGAACGGATGGGCGGTCAGAAGGCTGTTGAGGACAAGCGACATTTCCGGCACGGCGCCGCGGCCAAGCCGTTCCTCGGGAACGAAGGCGAAGCCCAGTCGGCGGCGGGCGGCCGCGTCGAGCGCGCCGACATCCTTTCCCATCATATAGATACGGTCGGACTGTTCGCGCGGCAGCACCGTTTCGCCTGAAATCAACGCTGCGAGTTCACTCTGCCCGTTGCCCGATATGCCCGCGATCCCGAGGATCTCGCCGGCCCGGACCGTCAGGCTGACGTCGGAAAGCGCCACCGCGAAGGGATCGTCCGGCCGATGGTCGAGGCCGACGATTTCGAGGCGCTTTTCGCCGCCGGAATGCGCGAGCGCCGGCATGGGCTGCGGCATGTCGCGGCCGATCATCATCCGGGCAAGGTCGTGCGCGTCGTGGTCGCGCGGGTCCACGCGGCCGGTGATGCGCCCGCCGCGCAGGATGGTCGCGCGGTCGCAGACCGCGCGGATCTCCTCCAGCTTGTGCGAGATGAACAGGATGGAGACGCCGCGGTCGCGCAGCCGCCGTAATGTCTCGAATAGCTTGTCCACCGATTGCGGGGGCAGGACGGAGGTCGGTTCATCGAGGATCAGGAGTTGGGGTTCGGTCATCAGGCAGCGGATGATTTCCACCCGCTGCCGCTCTCCGACAGAGAGCGCGTGCACATGGGCGAGCGGATCGACTTCGAGTCCGAACTCGCGGCCGAGCATGCGGATGCGATCCGCAAGATCCGATTTGCCCCTGGGCACGACCAGCCGGATGTTCTCCACCACCGTCAGCGTCTCGAACAAGGAGAAATGCTGGAAGACCATGCCGATCCCCTTGCGCCTCGCATCCGCCGGGGAAGCAAGGGCCAGGGGTTCCCCTTTCCAGGTCGCCATTCCGGCGTCCGGCTGCTCGACGCCATAGATCAGCTTCATCAGCGTCGACTTGCCCGCTCCGTTTTCCCCGAGGATCGCATGGATCGAGCACGGAGCCACATCCAGATCGATGTCTCTATTGGCATGGATTTGGCCGTAGCTCTTGGAGATGCCGCGCAGCGACAGGAGCGGGGTGGTCACGGTCACTTGGGCAGCGGCGTGGTGACACCCTTGACGTGCCAGTCCGTTGCGACGATCTCGGCATCGGTCATCGTTTTTCCCGCGGGGACTCCCTCGCTGCCGTCGGCCTTGGCGACCGGACCGGCAAAGGGCGAGAAGCTGCCGCCGGCGATCTTGGCTCCAACCTCTTTGATCCTGTTCATCATCTCGGCCGGGATACCCGGGTTCCAGTCGACGACCTCTACAACCTTGTCGCCGACACCCAGGAAAGCGTTGGCGCCCTTGAACTTGCCGGCGAGGTGGGCGTCGACCGAGGTTTTGAAGAAGGGTGACCAATCGGTCGCCACGCAGCCGAGATAGGTTTCAGGCGCGTATTTCTTCATCGACGAATTGAGGTTGAAGGCAGGGACGCCGGCCTCCTCGCAGGCCGACACGACGGAGGGCGTGTCCTGCGCGTTGGAGAAGATCACGTCGCATTTCTGCGCCAACAGCGCCTTGGCGGCTTCCTGCTCCTTGGCCGGATCGAACCAGGAGTTCACCCATACGACCGAAACCTCGACATCGGGTTTCACCGCTTGCGCGCCCAGCGTGAAGGCGTTGATGGAGGTGATCAGTTCGGGAATGGCGAAGGCGGAGACCGAGCCGAGTTTGCCGGTCTTTGACAGCGCGGCGGCCGCCATGCCCATCAGGTAGGTACCCTGGAAATATTGGGCCGCGAAGGGCGAGAAGTTCGGCGCTACCTGGAAACCGGAAGCATGCAGCACGGTGACGTCGGGGTTCCGGCGCGCGATCTGCAGGGCACCGTTCTGGTAGCCGAAGGAGCCGGCGATCAGGAACTTGTTCCCGTCGGCGACCACCTTGTTCATGATGCGGTCGGCATCGGGTCCTTCCTGTATATTCTCGATGATGGTGACCTTCACCTTGTCGCCGTAGGCTGCCTTCACCGGCTCGAGCCCGTCGGCGAGCGCACGGCCCCAGCCGACATCGCCGACCGGCGACGGGACCACGAGCACGATGCCCAGAGGTTCGTCGGCAGCAAGCGCGCGGCCACCCACCGCTGCGACGAGGCCGGAGGCGGCCGCGCCCTTCATCAATGTTCTGCGGGTAAGATTTGTCAGCATGTCGGTTCCCCTTGTTTTCGGTTTCTAGAATTCCACGGTCGCGAGCGCCGCCTCGGCTTCCGCGAACAGCCGTGCCTCGTCGAGCCCCGGGAACTCGCCCTTGGCCCAGACGATGCGGCCGTTGATCATGGTCATGTCGGTCGGCATGCCGATGCCCACCTTGGCTAGCAGGCTCAGCGGATCGTGCCGCGTGCCAACATAGTCCATGCGCCGCGTGTCGATGGCGAAAAGGTCGGCAGCCATGCCAGGCGTCAGCCTGCCGATGTCGCCGCGCCCGAGCAGCGCCGCGCCCCCGGTCGTCGCATAACCGAGAAAATCGGCCGGCGGCGGAACGGGATGGTCGCGTGTCGATGCCGACAGACATTGCAGCATGTAGGCGGAATGGATGCAGTGCATCAGGTTGGAATTGTCGTTCGAGGCGGCACCGTCGCAACCTAGTCCTATGCTGAGGCCGAAGGCCGACATCGCCGGGATATCGGTGATTTCAGCGCCGACGAGATAGACCGGCTCAGGGCAATGCGAGACGCCGGTACCGCTTGCGGCCATCTTGCGCAGCTCGTCGTGGGTTAGCTCCCAGCAATGGGCATAGAAGGCATCCGGCCCGCAGAAGCCGATCTCCGCGCAGTAATCCACCGTCCGCATGGCGTGACGGTCCTCGATGACCGGGCTTTCGCCCTCGCCGACATGGGTATGCATACGCACCCCGCGATCACGCGCTAGCGCCACCGATTCCACGAAGGTCTCGCGATAGCAGTTGACTGGCTGGCAGGGCGCGACGGCCACCTGGCGCATGCTGAAAGGACCGGCATCATGATAGGCGTCGATCAGCCGGGCGCAATCGGCGATGAACTCGTCCGTCGTCTCCAGCATGGCATCGGGGATGGTCGAGCCTTTCGATTTCGGTAGCGTGTTGCCGCCGCGTCCGGCATGGAAGCGCATACCGAGGAGTTCGGCTGCTTCGAACTGCCGGTCGACCAGCCGCTTGCCGGCCTTCCACGGAAAGCAATACTGATGGTCGAATGCGGTCGTGCAACCGTGCTTTATCAGCTCGGCCATCGCCGTGACCGAAGCGTGGTAGAAGCATTCCTCGGTCAGCCGCGAGAAAATGGGATAGATGCGGTCGAGCCATTCGATGACCGACAACTTCGTCCAGTCCAGATCGGCGCGGTTGCGCACGAAGCATTGAAAGAAGTGATGATGGGTGTTGACGAGGCCGGGATAGACGAACCAGCCGGCGGCGTCCTGCGTGACGGTCCCGACGGGCAACTCTCCCTTGTCGAGGCCTTCGCCGATGGCCCGTATCGCCGGGCCGTCGGTCAAGAGATCGACATTGCGCCGGATGTCCGGACCGTTGCCCTCGTCCACGATGACCGCTGCGCAGTTCTTCAGCAAGTGGCCCGCCAAGTCACGCCTCGCCGGCTTCGAGGACGGGCTCGGGCTTCAGTTCGTGCAGCCGGTGGATACCGGGCATCTCGATGAAGCCCTCGAGACTGCGGATCGCCCGCGACCAGAGCCGGATCGCGGGATAGGGGTCGAGCGAAACGCCGCCGTCCGGCGCCAGCGCCACATAAGGAAAGCAGGCGACGTCCGCGATCGTCGGCCTGTCCGACGCGAGGAAGCGCTGGCCGCGGATATGCTGTTCGACGAGGCCGGCTTCCAGCTCCCGCAGGGCCGCTATCCCCTGCCCATGAAGGGTGGCGATATCGCCCGGACGCAGCAGCATCTCGTGCAAGCGCGCCGCCCCCAGGCTGCCGGTCAGCCGATGCGAGAAGGAAAGCCATTGCTGGACGCGTGCCGCCTGCAGAGCAGTATCGTTGCCCAGCCATTGCGGTGCGGCCTTCGCGGCAAGATAGACCAGCATGGCCGAGGATTCGGTCAGGACGAGGTCGCCATCCTCCAGGATCGGGATCGAACCCGCCGGATTGAGCGCCATGAGTTCGGGACCGCGATGCTCGGCGCCGGGATGGAAATCGACGGGGCGGATGTCAAGCTTCACCCCGGTCAGCGCCGCCATCAGGCGCGCCTTGTAGCAACTCGGGGACAGCACGTAGTCGTAGAGCTTCATTGCGCCACCAGTTGCGCGCCGTAGGTGTAGCCGTGGCGTTTCAGCCAGCGCCGGTAGGCAACCGATGTCAGGTCCGCCCTTGTGGGGATCTCCATGCCCGGATCGAGCGGCAGCAGCCTCGGGATCTGGTTTTCGAGAATCGACCGGTCCTGAAGGAAGATCGTCTGCTGGAAATGGATCAGGTCTGCCATCGATGTTTCGTCGTCGAACAACGCCATCCACGGCCAGACGTCGCACAGGTCTTCGGCAAGCGGCTGCACGAAAAGCGTGATGACGTCCCATTCATCCGGGCGCGGCGGGCAGGTCTTGTAGAGGATCGAGCAGGTCGGCGCAGGCACGCGATACATGTATTCGGTGGTTATGCCGCCTTCCGCCGACTTGGCGGCCTGCGGCTGGTAGAACTTCACCTGGGTCGCCCAAACCTCGTCTTCGTCCTCCCGTATCTCGACCTTGTAGTTTGGGACTTCCGTGTGCGGCTCGGCCCCTAATATGTCCGTATGCACGAAGGGGAAATGCGCAATGTCCAGGAAGTTCTCCACCGCGCGCAGCGGCGAGCAGCGCACGCGCACAACCCCGACATCGACGAGCCGGCGGCCGGGCTGATCAGCCTCGGGGATGGCAAAGAGCGCCTTTTGCGGGTCGCCGAGCGACGACCAGACATGGCCGTAGCGGATGCAGACCGGCAGGGCACGTCCGTTGCTGCCCGTGACCTTCGCGTTTCCGTCTGCGCCGAGCCTCACCCCGATCGGCTCGCCCATGAGCGCCGTCTGGCGCTCATGCGTGTCAAGCCGGCCGGCAAGGCCGACCGGATACCATTCGTCGATCATCGCGTTGCGGGTCATTGGGCGACGCCACCGCGCAGAATATCCTCGGCGGTCCGCCGTAGCGTCTCGGCTGCCCTCGACGCAGCGATACGCTTGGCCGGACCAGTGCCTTCGTCGACCAGAACATGCATCAGCGTCCGCGCTTTCCCCTGGGGGGTGAGCAGCAGCCGTAGGGTCTGGGCATTTTGCGCGTAGTCGAGCAGGCCTCCGTCGGCCTTCGTACCGGCGGCCGCCTCCAGCGCGGCAATGCCCGCCTCTACTATCATGGAGCGAAGAGGGGCTAGGCCGTCGAACCGCGGCGGCCGAGCGGTGGGTTCGCCTACGGAAATCCATATGATTCCGCCGCTGTCCTCGACGGGCTGTGTTGCGACACCAATCGTTTCCGGCGGCGTCAGGCCCGGATGGGCCGGAATGCGCAAGCAGTTTCCGGCCTGGGCATAGCTCCAACCGTGATAAATGCAGGACAGGGCCTCACCGCGCACGAAACCACGGGAAAGGCGCATGCCGCGATGAGGGCATCTGTCCGCGAAGGCCGCCGCGCGGCCGGACCGGCTTCGCCAAAGGGCAATCGGTCCGACCGGGGTTTGCGCCGGCATTACGGTTCCCGCTGGCAAGTCCGCGGAGAGGGCAACTGGCATCCATGAGCCGGAGGGATAGGGCAGCATGCATCAACCTTCGAACGACATCGACCCATCTTCCCAAATGCAGATTCGCGGTCAAGACATGACGATCAGTCCGATCACGTTTGCACAATATTTTCGCACTGGCAACAATGCCCAAAAAAGAGGCAGAGACCCTGTCCCAACCTAGCCTGTTTCGTTTTCTATCGGCGTCCGACGAATGGCCTCGACCCAGACATCGATTGGTCCAAGAGAGCACCCCATCTCCATCATATCGACCAGTTCCGCAGGACCGACAACGTCGAGTTCGATCCGGTCGGCACCGGCAACGAATATTGCCGGCGCGAGGCCGAGCTTGGCGGCATGACGCTCGATCCATGGAAGAAAGGATGCCGCTTTGACATCGCCGAGGATTGTCATGCGCTCGCGCGTAAAACGTCGATCTTGCTCGTTCATGAAGGACCTTAGCAACGAAATTGATATACAGATACGTCGTATCCAATCACGTGGCTAAGGGCGTGAAAAGGCGGGCGGATCTTTCGCCGACAAGAACGCTCGTCATCCTCGCCGACCGGTCAAGACCGGTCGCTGCCGTCCCGATGCTCCTTGGTAAGCGACAGACCTTTGACGGGCCATGTCCGGTAGCCCGTCATCGAGGGATCGGTTCGGAACTGCGTCGCAAGATCGGTCATCCGGCTCCAGGACTTTCCTAAAAGCGTATTTTCGGGAAACCAAGCCAGACGGCACCTGCGGAATAGTGGCGCCGGGGTCGCGGAACCATACGGAACGATGCGGGAAGATTTCTGATTTATACGAAAGGAGTACAATTCATTGAGGTTGGCAAGGAACCACCGACGGCTGGCGGTTGGCCAACTCCTGAAGGGCTCACGCAAAGGGCTGTATCGATGGCCACAGCGTTGGTTGTTCAAAGCGCTGCAGCCGGGATTGCTCGGCGCCGGAGATGGCGCGCAGCTCTTCGTGGATGATGCGAAGCAGGCATTTGGTGTGGCCAATTTCAAAGCGTCCGGTGGGGGCGGAACGATGCGAGACAATACGGGAAACTCTCTGATTTAGGCCCCACGAAAAAGCCAATAAAATCAATAGTTCGAGGACGTCCTCAAACAGTGCGCGACGGTGACCGTCCTACCAATGATGAATGGTGCCTTTAAATTGTTCATCCAGTCTCGATGAGGTTCGGAACCAGCGATCGGCAGCCTTGGCCGGACCAGCCCGATCCGCAAAGCACCGCTTGAATCATCGCCGAGATAAATGCGTCAGATGTTTTCCGGCGTGACTATTTCAAAAGGTATAGACCGCTGAAGGGTCGCGACCGGTGCTTGCGGTCCAATCACGTCAATCATCGTCTGCACAAGGAGGGCCGAGGTCGCCTCGAGTGGATGACAAAGAGCTGCAGTGATCATTCCCTCGGACAAGCCTTTTCGCGTATCGGGGCCAATGTCACGGCAAACCAGCTTGATGCCCGCCCGCCTTTCGGCAGGGATCTCTCGCAGCGCACGGAGCACTCCAGTTATTCCGCCGCCCACGATCAGAATTCCTACGAGATCCTCAGTCGTCTTCAGGAGTTCGGCCACCATACGGTAAGCCTCGCTCGATTCCTCATGAGTAGGGCGACTTTCTTCCACTGTGAGCCGCGGAGCGTGTTCGCGCAAATACGAACGGAAGCTGGCATCTGAAACGTCTTGGCATTGATATCGGTGATTTCCTATGAAAACCGCAATGCGACCCGGACCTTGGGTGGTTTGCGCAATCAAGAATGCCGCCGTACGCCCCAGCTTCCAGTTGTCCGTTCCCACATAGGCCGCTCGTTCCGGCGCGGATTGGTCCGTAATGTAAGCAACAACGGGCTTCCCCATTTCCTTCAGTGAACGGATTGCCTGTCCTATTATAGGGTGATCTGGTGCGATCACCGCGACTACGTCGCAGGTGTCGCCGAGCGCCACGAGTCGGCTAGAGATAGTCTCCGGTGTCAGGAGATCCACAAACTCAACGACGGCCTCAACAATTTCGTCGCGACGATCGCGACAAGCTGCGATGATTTTCTTCCCGAACAGTTTGTAGAGTTCACGGGTCGATTGCTGCAGCAGGAAACCAAATCGGTGATGCGGCGACAGTTTCTTGGCCCGGTCGTCGATCGCCCCGATCCCATAGAACCCGATTTCTTCGGCTGCGCTTTGTACTCGTTGCACGGTCTTTGGGCGAACGGAAACCGTCCCGCTGAGGATTCTGTTCACAGTCGCCACTGATACGCCAGCGGCTTGAGCGAGGTCGCGAATGGTAGGCCGCCTCATTGATCCTCCGCTGCTGTATCATCATGATTGACACTAAATGATACGAATGCGACCTAAATACTATTTTTGTGTTCCGACGATATCAAGCCTCCGATATGAATCGCCTCTGCATTGAAGCCCGAACTGGTCCAAGGCCGGTTGGATGGTCGGTCAGGAGGCTATTAAGATGGATGACCTTCAGTATGGAACGCGCGACAAACGCGGAAACTGGGTCCCGCACCGCCGCGCCGAGCCGGTGCCGATCTGGCATCGCCCGTTCAACGCCAAGAAGGTACTGGCTTGGTTTCCCGAGTTTCTGTGGCCTTGGAACGCCTTCCACATGGCCACGGCAATCATCTGGGTCAACTTGCTCATTCCGAGCTGGGACAGCCTGGCAACATTTTCGCTGCTCAACTACCTTTGGCTGTACGGCCTGAACGCAGGGGGCATTTTTCTCTTCTACGGGTTCTTTGAGCTGCGCTATTACATCCAGCGCAAGCAAGAGACGCGCTTCAAGTATAATCCAAAATTCCCCTCCGACGCGCCGTCCGACGTCTTCTGGTTTCAGAGCCAGAATATCGACAATTTCAGCCGGTCGTTTTTCATCACTATACCGCTGTGGACCGTGGTCGAAATCGTGATGCTGTGGGCCTACGCTAATAGCTGGGCGGTCTGGCTGCCCTGGACGACGAATTGGCTTTACCTATCGTTCCTCGTCATCATCGCGCCGGCCGTGCATGAGATCTATTTCTTCTTCCTGCACCGCGCCATCCATTGGCCGCCGCTCTACAAATGGGTGCACTCGGTTCACCACAACTCGATCAACCCCAGTCCGTGGTCGTCGCTGTCCATGCATCCGGTGGAAGGGTTCCTCTACCATGCCGAAGCCTGGCTGCACCTGCTGATCCCATCCAACCCTGTCTGCGCGTACTTCACACTGCATGGGGCCGGCTTCGGAGCGGTGAATGGCCATCTTGGGTTTGAGACCTTCGAACTCACGGACAAGATCAAGCTCGATAGCCATTCCTATGTCCACTACCTGCACCACAAGTATTTCGAGGTGAACTACGGCGGTGACGGTCTGGTTCCTCTCGATAAGCTTTTTGGCACTTGGCACGACGGTAGCAAAGAAGCTGACGAGGCTATGAAGGCGCGCTTCCGCAAAAAGAAAGAAAAGCTGCGCGCGCAGCAGGAAGCCCGCGGCGGCCCGGCCACTGGAATGCCGGCGGAATGACGATCAGACGCTGTCTCGACTAAGCCCGAGAGGAGCGGGTGCGGGGCAGCCAGGCTTTTGTTGAAACCCCGCGGGGCGGGTAAACCGGGAGGAAGACTATGAAGCTTTTCAAGATACTTGTGTCCACAGCAGTGCTGGCTGCGTACAGCACCAGCAGCACGCTCGCCGCCGACATCTTCGTTATCGGCGGCAAGCCGGACGATCCATTCTGGTCAATCGTCAAGCGTGGTGCCGAAGACGCCGGTAAGGTGGTCGAAGCTCAAGGTGGTAAAGTCACCTGGCTCGGGCCGCAGAACTACGACAATCTGGGTGTGGACGCGGCCGAACTGATCCGCCAAGCCATCGACCAGAAGGCCGAGGCCATTGTCGGTCCGGACTGGGTGCCGGAAGCCATGGATCCGGCGTTCAAGGCGGTTGTGGACGCTGGCATTCCGCTTGTTACAATGCCGGCGGTTTGCAGGCGGCTGATCGCCTCGGCGCTATGAACTATGTCGGCTCGGACGATTACAAAGGTGGCGTCGCCGGCGGCGAGTATCTCGCTAAGGCCGGCAACAAGAAAGGCGTCTGCATCAACACACTGCCGGGTGCGGCCAATATCGAGGCCTACTGTGGTGGCTTTAGGGAAGGGATGAAGAACGGCGGCGGCGAGGCCGATGTGTTGCCGTTGCCAGCTACCTCCTTCGGCTCGGCAACAGCAGTGGCGCAGGCGGTGAAGGCCTATCTGCTGCAGCATCAAGCCGTGACCGCGGTGTTCACCATCGGCAATGTCGACGCCAATTCGGCCATGAACGGTATTACCCAGGCCGGCAAGGCCGGGCAGGTTCAACTCTGCGGCATCAACTTTGACGAGACCATCCTGAACAACATCAAGGATGGAAAACAGGCCTGCGCGATCGACCAGCAGGGCTACTGGCAAGGCTACCTCGCCGTCTCAATCTTGAATGGCAAGGTAAACTACGGGCTGACTGTGCCGACGCGCGAGATCCTCACCGGTCCTGGGATCATCGACAAGAACACTGTCGAGCTGACCATTGCCGGCGTGAAGGCCGGCGCGCGATAGGTGTCCTTACGGCCGCCCGTCTTGTGAGGCGGGCGGCCAGTGCATTCTACTTCCATAGCGACCGCAATTTTTGGCGCTCGATAACTCGCGGATTACCCATGACGGCACATCCCGTGACATCCACCCGAACGCCGATGGCAAATCGCGGCCGTTCTGGACTGGCCCTGGGTCGTCTGGCGCGGCGGCCCGAGACGGGCTCGTTCCTGGGCATGGTCGCAGTCTTTCTGTTCTTCGCCATATTCGGAGGCAGTGGCTTTTTGTCAGCAGCCGGTACGGCCAGTTGGCTGAGCATCGCCTCCGAGATCGGCATCATCGCTCTGCCGATAGGGCTGCTGATGATCGCTGGTGAGCTGGACATCTCGGTCGGCGCCGTGATTCCCGCGGCCTCTCTAACGGCCGCGATCATATCCGGCTACTATGGCCTGCCTGATTGGCTCGGCATCACGGCCGCCCTTGGGCTCGGTCTTGCCATCGGCTTGATCAACGGCGTGTTCGTCACACGAACCACGATCCCGTCCCTGATAATTACAATAGGAACGATGTTCGGCACAATGGGCCTGACGCTGGGCCTTACGGTGATGATCGCCGGCAGCACCGGTGTCTCGCTGGTGCCCGACGAACTCACGAAGACGCTTCTCGGCCAATATCTCGGGGGCATGTTCCAAGTGACGATTCTCTGGTGGCTCGTCTACATCGCCGCCCTTCTGTGGCTCCTCCACATCTCGCCCGTGGGCAACTGGATCTATGCACTCGGGGGCGACAAGGAGAGCGCGCGCAACGCGGGCATCCCCACCAAGCGGCTTACCATCGGTCTATTCATGCTTTCGGGGTTTTCCGCCGCGTTCGTCGGAGTCAGCCAGGTGATGGTCTACCAGAGCGCTCAGGTTCTGGCTGGGCAGTCCTTCATCTTCAATTCGATCATGTGCGTGGTCATCGGGGGCGTTCTGCTTACCGGCGGATTTGGCTCGGTCGTAGGTATCGTGTTCGGCACGATCACCTTCTCTATCGTAAACCAGGGCATCTACTTCACGAGTATCGATCCCAACATGGGAAGCGTCATCATCGGCGCGCTTCTCCTGATCGCCGTACTCACCAACGACACCTTTCGGCAGCTGGCGCTCAGCTACTCATCGAAGAAGGTTTGAGGGACCGCCATGACTGAGGCAATCAAATCCTTGTTGCGCCGCCCGGAAGCAGGCTCGATCCTCAGCCTGATCGGGGTGGTGCTGTTCTTCGTATTTTTCGGTGGCGTGGACCTGGGTACACTCCTTGGGGCGGCGAGCTGGGTGAATTTCGCCGCCAATCTCGGCATTGTCGCCATTCCGGTCGGTCTGCTGATGATCTCGGGTGAACTCGACATCTCCATCGGCGCATTGATTCCCGCGGGCTCTATGACCACCGCCATCCTTAGCGGCTACTATGACCTGCCCATCGCGGTGGGCATGGCCGGCGCCCTGGCGGTCGGTGTGGCGGTCGGCCTTGTCAATGGTTTGCTGACGATCCGCACCTCGGTGCCTTCGTTGATCATTACGCTCGCCACCCTGGTTGCGATGCAGGGCTTGGTGCTCAGTGGGTCCGTGTTGCTAACTGGCAACGCTAGCGTTGCCGTCACCGCGCCCGAATGGGCCAAATTCCTGTTCGGACAGCTTATCGGTGGAAGCCACCAGGTCATCATCGTCTGGTGGGTAGTGTTCGCTGTCATCATTGGCTTCGTGCTGCACAAGACCCGCTTTGGCAACTGGCTGTTTGCAATGGGCGGCGATCGCGTCAGCGCCCGCAATGCAGGCATTCCGACAAACCGCATGACCATCGCACTGTTCGTGCTGTCCGCCGTCAGCGCCACATTCGTTGGCATGTGCCAGGCGATCCTGTTCAACTCGGCCCAGGTTTCCGGCGGAATGAACTTCATCTTCAACGCAATCGTGTCCGTGGTGGTCGGCGGCGTGCTGCTCACGGGAGGGTTCGGCTCGGTCATCGGCATCTTCGTCGGCACCATCACGTTCGCCATTGTCAGCCAAGGCATCTACTTCACCCAGATCGACCGGAACTGGTCGAACCTGATCATCGGCGTGATGCTTTTGACGGCGGTGCTGATGAATCAGGCATTCCGGGAACTGGCTCTGTCTTACCGGCGAGGTTCGAAATAAAGCGTGCCGAGGGCACCCATACAGCACTGAGCGATGCGGCTGCAGTTGCGATCAGCGACTGCTTGGAAGGACGAAAGATGCGACAATTATGAGCGAAAAACCTGCCATTCTCGAACTGAAAAATGTCAACAAGTCTTTCGGCCCGATCGACGTGTTGCATAACATCTCGCTGCAAATTCGCCGGGGTGAGGTCTTGTGTCTCCTCGGCGACAACGGCGCCGGAAAGTCCACTCTCATCAAGGTGTTGGCAGGCGTCCACAAGCCGACCAGCGGCGAGATCCTGATGGACGGAAAGGCGGTCAGCTTCGACCGTCCGAGCGCTGCGCAGGAGCGGGGCATTGCCACCGTGCACCAGTTCGGCGGAACGTTCCCCTTAATGAGCATCGGCCGCTCCTTCTTCGTTGGATTGGAGCCGACAAAGGGTTGGGGTCCGTTCAAGATCTACGACCGCAAGCGCGCCAACGAGATCGCGGTGAAAGCGGTGCGGGATTTCGGCATCACGCGTATCGACGACGGTGACCGGCTTGTTGGTGGCCTGTCAGGCGGGGAACGCCAGTCTTTGGCCATTGCCCGCGCCGTGCATTTCGGCGCTCGCGTTCTGATCCTCGATGAGCCGACGGCAGCGCTCGGCGTCAAGCAGGCAGCTCACGTGCTGCGCATCGTCAATGAAGCCAAGCGGCGCGGTCTCGCGGTCATCTTCATCACCCACCAGGTGATGCACGCGATGGCGGTGGGAGACCATTTCGCCGTCCTCATTCGCGGTGCGATCGCCGCCGATTTCCGGAAGCGCGAGAAAACCCGCGAGGAGATCACCGACCTGATGGCCGGCGGTGAAACCATGGCTGACCTCGAGGCGGAAATCGAGCATGAATTGCATGCATGATCACAATGAAAATGCGCCGCCTCTCGAGCTGGATGGGCGGGCGGCCCGATCGTTTTCCTCGGGAAACCTCTGCCTTCGACCGGCCCTGATGACCCTTGGCGCCACCAGCCTCTTCACGTCGAACAAAGCAGAAGAAATATGACAATACGGATCGCAGTGATCGGTGCCGGTGTGATGGGCGCCGACCACGCCAGGATAGTGGCGGAAGACCTTCCCGGAGCAAGCCTTCAGCTGGTGTGCGACATGGATGAGGCGCGTGCCCGCACTGTTGCCGACACCTTTGGTGCGCCCGACATCTCCACCGATCCAGAAGATGTTGCCGCGCGGAAGGACGTGGACGCAATCATCGTGGCGAGTCCCGATACCACGCATGCGCCGCTGTCGAAGGCCTGTATTGCCGCCGGCAAGCGTGTGTTGTGCGAAAAGCCCCTCTCACAAGCGTCCGCTGACTGTATCGCGGTGATGGAGGCCGAACAGAAGTCGGGCGCGAAATTCGTCCAGCTTGGTTTCATGCGGCGCTACGATCGCTCCTACGAAGAGATTAAGCGGGCGCTCGCAGACGGCCGCCTTGGCCGGCCCCTGATGATGCACAATTTTCACCGGAATGTCGAAACGCCGGCTGCAGATTTCACCGGCGCAATGGCTATCACCAATTCGGCTCCACACGAGTTCGATGTCGTGCGCTATGTGCTCTCGACGGAATATGCGTCGATTTCGGCCTTCCAGCCGAAGCGCTCAGATGCCCGGGTCGCGCCTGTCTTCATGGTGCTGGAGACGGTCGATGGCCAACTCGTCAACATCGAGATCAACAACAATGCCGCCTATGGTTACGATGTCCGTGCCGAGCTGATCGGCGAGCGGGGCACCGTTGCGATGAACAACGTCGCCTACACTCGCATCGATTCTGCGCTTACACAGAGCACGAGCTACGACTCCGACTGGCGGACCCGCTATGCCGATGCCTACCGTCGGCAGAACCGCGACTTCCTACGCTTCGCCATGACTGGTGAGTTCCCGGCAACCGCTGCGAATTGCTGGGACGGTTATTGCGCCGCCGTCGTTGCCGAGGCGGGCGTGAAGGCGTTGCACGAGGGCCGCCGCGTACCCGTCCAAATGATCGCAAAGCCGGAGTTTTACGCGTGAAGCTGGGTTTCGTTTCAGACAGCCTCGGCAACCTGCCCTTCGAAACGATGCTGGATCATGCGAAGCGCATGGGTGTCTCCGGCGTCGAGGTGAACACCTGTGGCTGGTCCACCGCGCCGCATTTTCGGCTTTCGTCCATGCTGGGCAACAGGGAAGGCCAGAAGCGCTTCGTTGGCGCGTTCGAGGCGCGCGGGCTAGAAATCATCAGCCTCAACGCAAACGGCAATCCGCTGCACCCGACCGACCCGGCCCAGGGCGAAGGGCTGAAAACCACTATTCGCGTCGCGGGCGAAATGGGCATCCGGACGGTCTGCACCATGAGCGGCCTCCCGGCCGGCAACGCTGCAGATACAATGCCCAACTGGGTCGTCTCGTCGTGGCCGCCGGAAACACAGGCCATTTTGAAATACCAGTGGGAAGAGAAGCTGATTCCCTTCTGGACCGAGATCGTGGCGTTGGCTGAAGAGAACGGCGTGGAGCGCATCGCGCTTGAACTCCACGGCAACCAGTGTGTCTTCAACGTGCCCTCGCTTCTGAAGTTGCGACAGGCGGTCGGACCCGTCGTGGGGGCGAATCTGGACCCTTCGCATCTGTTCTGGATGGGTGCCGACCCGCTGGCGGCGGCTCAATCTTTGGGCGAGGCGGTATATCACGTTCATGCCAAGGACACGATGCTCAACGCACCAGTGCAGGCGACGACATCTCTGCTCGAGAATGGCAGCCTGATGGATCTTCCAGCCCGGTCATGGAGCTACATCACGCTTGGCTTCGGCCATGGCGAGGAGTGGTGGCGGCAATTCTGCTATCGCCTCAAGATGGCCGGCTATGACGGCTGGCTTTCCATCGAGCATGAGGACGTGCTCCTGAACTCTCTGGAGGGACTCGAAAAGTCCGTGGCGCTACTGCAGGGGGTCATGCCGTCCGCCCCCGCCGACTACAAACCGCAAGCCATCTGAAGGAAGGTTTCCATGCCTTGGATCGACGCCTGTGCCGCCGCCGACATCGAAGCCGAGGAAGCCAAGCGCTTCGATCATGGCGGTCGCACCTTTGCGATCTTTCGAAATGATGCGGACGAATTTTTCTGCACCGACGGGCTTTGCACGCACGAGAGTATTCACCTCGCTGACGGTCTCGTAATGGGGAATACAGTGGAGTGTCCTAAACACGCATCCGTTTTCGACTTCACGACTGGGGACGTAGAGACCCCGCCCGCTTGCGAGAATCTCAAGACGTACAAGACGAAGGTCGAAAATGGCCGCGTCATGATCGAGATCTGAGCCATATGGACCAGCCGTTCCAGCTTGCAGCCTGCGCCGAGATGCTCTGGCGCGACCGCCCGATTACTTGGCGCGCCGAAATGAATTGGCCATTCATCGCCAGGCGCTGTTTGACTGCCTGATCCCCTGCGGAGGCTGATTATGGGCATGTATCACAACCGTCCTCATGTCGAGGACATCCGCAAGATGAAGAAGAGCGGACAGAAAATCTCCATGCTCTTCGTCAGCACCCCGGATGAGGCGGCTGCCGCAGCCGCCGCCGGCATCCATATGCTCTCCATCGAAGGTCGATATTTCGATCCGGAAATGCGCCAAGCAGCCGGCGATTGTTTCGTACAAGTCGGTTTGCCATATGGCAGCTATGGGAGTTTCGCGGGCCGCCCGCTCGCAACAGCGGAGGACTATCTGCGTGCAGCGTTCCACTTTGCCGGCACAGGCGGCGACGCCTTTTATTGTGCGGCGTCATACGACATCCAGAAGACGTTATGCGACAACTACATTCCTGTCGTTGGCCATATCGGCCTAGTGCCGTCTTATATCACCTGGACGGGTTGGCGCGCAGTCGGCAAGACCGCGGACGAAGCAGTGCGCATTTGGCGACACACCCAAAAGCTGGAGCAAATAGGAGTCTTCGGCGCGGAGCTGGAAGTCGTCCCAGATCGCGTCGCGAAATTCCTCACCGAAAACTCCTCGCTTGTCATGCTAGGCATGGGCGCTGGCAAATATGCCGATGCGCAGTACCTCTTCACAGAAGACGTTTGCGGTTACGGCAAGAACCATAAGCCGCGACACGGAAAAGTTTATCGAAACCTTGGCCCTGAGCTGGAGAAGATTCAGGACGAGCGCGTCGCTGCCTTTAAGGACTACAAGGCAGACGTCGATTCAGGCAGATATCCCGGTTACGAGCACACGGTTCCGATTGTGGATGCTGAGTTCGATATCTTCATGAAGATAGTTAAAGGTTGAGAACTATGTCTGTGGGCTCATCTTATCCCTCACGGACATGCGGTCGACAGCGCGTATCAGTTGACAACCGACGAGCGCCATCGCTTGACGAGCTCAAAGCGCTGATTGCCAAAAGGGAACTGACACTTCCGGAGAAGTCGGAGGCTGTCGCCCGGGTGATATTTGCGGAGCCGGATTACGTGGCTTTCGAAAATGCCGCCGCAATCGCGCGCCGATGCCATGTATCACCCGCGACCGTGTCCCGACTTGCATCGCGTCTCGGGTTTGGGTCGTTTGTGGAAATGCAGAGCTGCTTCCGAAATCATATACTGCATCGATTCAAACTTCAGGAAGAACACGTGAAGGCGAACTGCTGAGGATCATGTGCACGGACTTTTGACCCCGACAGCCGAGTGCTCTTTCCAAACTTGACGGCGATCGTAATTCCCGAGGCGGCTGTTGGGAGCTTTTTCGCTTACGCCCACCTTGCGCAGTTCCGGCCCCTGCTGAAGCCTGTCGAGAATGGCGACCTGGTGGGTGAGCGATTGAGGGCGGTCGCCCTGCCGGGTCATGCTCCCGGTCATACCGGCTACGCGTTCGACACGGACGAGGACCGTTTCCTATTCTTCGGGGACGTCGTTCATGTGCCGGCCTTGCAGTTCGGCAATCCCGCGTTCAGTTGGGGCCATGACGACGATCAGCCGACGGCGCGCGCAACCCGCCTGAAGGTTTTCAGTGACGCGGCCAAGGCGGGGGACGTGGATCGCCGGCGCGCACCTTGGCTGGCCGGGCATCGGTCGCGTGGTGCGTAAGGGCGAAGCATACGGCTATGAGCCGGCAGGAGGACGAGTGACCGGATAGGCGGCCCGGTGCTGATCGGTTTATACCGCTCTCTTCGCCCAAGGCAAGGATCTCGACGAGCAGCGCGCCTCACTCCGGCGTCCTCAACGGCGGGCACATCGTCCGGCCCACAAAATATCTGATTCTTGATCCACTGGCGGCCGATCGACGCCTGAGGTTTACCGGATCGGCGTCGCGCCGCGAAACAGCGGCTGGTGCGCCCGCACCAAGGCGGCAATCCGGTCGGCGACCTTTCGTACCGGCGGGGAGTGACGTTCCTCGTGATGGGTGACGATCCATTGGTCGGTTTTGAGCTCGGGGATAGGTTGAGCGACGCGAACCAGCCGCGGATCGCTGTCACCGACGAAGCACGGAAAGACCGAAAGGCCGGCGCCGGCGGCCACCAGTTCACGCACCGCATGGGTGTTGTTGCCGCGTACGGCGATGCGGTCGCCGTGATGGGCTTGCAGCCAGCGCGCCGATGCAACGTTTGCGCCTTCGCCGGTGACGCCGACGAACAATCCAGCGGCGATGCCGTTGATCAGGTGACGTCCGGAATAAATGGCGTGAGCGACTTTGCCGCTCTGACGGCCGGCCAGCCACTGCTCGGTCGGACGCTCGCTGCGGATGCCGATGTCGGCGGCACGGCGGCCGATGTCGACCCGCTCGGTCGTGGTGACAAGCTCCACCCTTATGCCGTCATCGACCGTCCAGATCTCGCCAATATGGGCGGAAACGAAGGCCGACGTCCATGGCCCGGCCGAGACGCGGACAATGCGGTCGGGCAGGTTTCCCTCGCGCCAGCGGGTCAGCGACTGCATTGCTGCCTCGACGTCTTCGGCGCGCCGCAGCAGTTCTTCGCCGACCGGAGTCAGCCGGTAGCCGGTCTGCTGGCGCACGAACAGAGGTTCGCCGATCTGCTTTTCCAGCGCGGTGACGCGTCGTCCAAGGGTGGCTGCGCTGAGGCGCGTGGTTCCCGTCGCTGCGCTCAAGCCACCCAGCCGCGCAACGTCGAGAAACAACCTTAGATCGTCCCAGCCGATATCCATTTTGCAGAAATGAAAAACTCCTTGCGACCGTGGCTGTAGCGCGAAGCGGGCATCATGCGCAAGTATGCAGGCGTTGGACGCGTTGGACAATCTTGCTTGGCGGGAAAGTGACAAGCGCCTCGGCTGGCTAAGAAGCCACCGCAATCTTTTCGATCGCGCATGCGCTTCGCGCCGATGCTTTGCGCTTTCGACCAACCCAGGCGCGCGGGCATTCTCCACGCCAAAGGAGACGATCATGTTGGATGAACTTCGACACCGTTTCGCCCGCTGGATTGTCTATCGCCAGACGCTTGCGAGCTTGAGGCAGGCCCGGGACAGCACACTGGCGGATGCCGGCATTTCTCGCGAAGAGATACGCGAACGTGCCCGCCACGCCAGCCTGCGTCGTTGAGGAACCGGGCATGCAGATGATTGAGCTTTGGGATGGCCGCTCGGTACCGCGCATTGGCATCGGCACCTGGGCGGCGGGTGGCCCCGCGCGTTGGCGTGACACGGCGACAACCTATGGCGAGGTCGACGACATCAGGTCGCAAGCCGCGCTGGCGATGGCCTATGAGATCGGCGCGCGGGTGTTCGACACGGCGGCCGCTTATGGCGCCGGCAATGCCGAACTGATCCTCGGGCGAGCGTTGAAGGGTAAGGACGAAGCCGTCATCGTCACCAAGGTCGGCTATTTCGGCGATCCCGAAACGCGCAAGATTGCTCCCGAGGATGCCTCTGCCGCGGCGATCCGGGCATCGATCGACAATTCGCGGCAGCGCCTGCAGCGCGATTGTATCGACGTCGTGCTGCTACATATCAACGAGTATCCGATCGAGCGCGCCGGCGAGGTGTTCGATACGCTCGGCCTGTTGCGCCAGGAGGGCAAGATCGGCGGCTTCGGCTGGAGCACCGATCACCGCGAACGGCTTGCCGCCTACGCGCCGCGCGAGGGCTTCGTCGCCGTAGAGAACGACTTCAATGTGTTTACCCCGGCGAACGGGCTGATGGCCGTTGCGGCGCGCGAGAACCTCGTCTCGTTCAGCCGGCTGCCGCTGGCAATGGGGTTGCTCACCGGCAAATACACGCCGGCCATGCGGCTGCCCACCAACGATGTGCGCGGCGGCAATGCCGAATGGATGGTATTTTTCAGGGATGGCGCCGCCAACCCGCATTATCTGTCAAGGCTCTCGGCAATCCGCGACCTGCTCACCTCGGGCGGACGCACGCTTGCGCAGGGCGCGCTCGGCTGGATCCTCGCCAAGTCGGCAATCGCCCTGCCGGTTCCCGGCTTCACGCGGCCCGAGCAGGTCGAGGACAATCTCGGTGCGCTGGAAAAAGGGCCGCTGCCGGCAGCGGTGATGGCCGAGATCGACGCCGTGCTGAAAATTGCCGAGACTGCTTAGGGTGTGGCGAATCCGAAATTCGCATTGGCGATAACGCGGCCTTCAGTGGCGCAATAGACAAAGACGGAGCGGCGGACACGCTCGAGTTGAAGGTCCGCCGCTCCGGTTTTCAGATCAAAGAGTGATGCTGCCACGGGAGATGGGTGGCGAGCTGCGCTTGAGCTGCGCCGCCGACCGCGTCGCTGTCGAGAGAGAGCGACCCGGTTGAGCTGTCAAAGATGATGTGGTGGGAACCATCATCCGTGGCCGTACCAGCAGGAGACGCATGCAATGAAAGCCCGCCCGACTTAAGCTCGGCAAGAGCGGCTTGATCGAGGTGGAGCTTGTCCTGAAGCTTGCTGAAGTCGAAGGCATCGTTGCCTCCGTGACCCGACATGATCTCGGCGGCGGCGCCGTTCTTTGCCTGGGCCCCGACATTTTCACCGCTCTGGACGGTCTGGGCGAACCCATGGCCGGTCAGGTTGGTTGCCGTTCTGTCGGAGTGATTGTTGGTGGCGAGAAACTCCGAGCCGGCAGAAAGAGCATGGCTCAACACAGCCAGCACCCGGTCAACGCCGCTGCCCAAATCGTCCATCTTGTTGCCGCCAGTGTCGACATGGGAGGTGTCGTTGCCGCTATGGCCCGCCATTTCGTCGGTGCTTGCACTTGCATGGGAGGCATCACTGGTGGCCTTTCCGTGACTGGCCGTGCGGTGGGAAGTCGCAGCTCCAGCAGAATTACTATCGCTAGTGCTGGCGTCGGAAGGGGCGATGGCGGTAGCAGTCGCAGTAGAAGTGCCATGGCTGGTCTTGGAGTCGGAGGCGGCCACAGTAGAGCTATTATCGGCAGCGGTGGCAGTGGAAGGCACAGTTGCAGTGGAACTGCTATCGCCCGTCGCGGCTTCGGAAGAGGCCGCGGCAGTCGAACTGCTATCGCCGGTGGCGTCATGGGAAGGGGCCGTGGCAGTCGAACTGATATCGCCGGTGGCGTCATGGGAAGGGGCAGTCGCAGTCGAACTGCTATCGCTGGCGGTGGCGTCGGAAGGGGCCGTAGCAGTCGAACTGATATCGCCGGTGGCGTCATGGGAAGGGGCAGTCGCAGTCGAAGTGTTGTCGCCGGTGGCGTCATGGGATGGGGCAGTCACAGTCGAACTGCTATCGCTGGCGGCGGCATCGGAAGGGGGTGTCGCGGCAGCGCTGCCGTCGCTGGTGTCGGAAGGTTCGGCCCCGGTGGTAGCGAGGTTGTGCTCCCGGAAAACGGCTTGCAATTCGGAGGAGCTTTCAAGCGCGGTGTCGCCGTTCTGCGTTCCCCATTTGTAGGTGTAGTCGAAGCCGGGCGTCGGAACCAATGCGGCCCAATGATCGATCATGGTTTGCATCTGTTCGGGGGTGGGCATGACATGTCTTCCGCCATCGGAAGTCTCCCAGTTACCGCCGCCAAAGGCCTGATATACCGGAACGATGTTGTTAGCCGGGATGCCCGACTTCACCGCTGCAGCCACGGCTCGATCGATCATGTCGTAATCGACCGTGTCCGTTCCCGTGCGCACCGGATAGGGGTCTATTCCGAAATAGTCGATATGCGTGTTGGCCGGATTGTAGGTGTTCG
>NZ_JAMYUY010000014.1:0-147043 GCF_040323385.1 Mesorhizobium sp. M0045 | reverse complement strand
GGCATGGACTTCTAAGAAGTCTATAAAGCACGCCCATGAACTCACGTTGCTCAAGCCCGCAAGCGGGCTTGAGTGGCGGCATGGACTTCTAAGAAGTCCATAAAGCACGCCCGTGAACTCACGTTGCTCAAACCCGCAAGCGGGCTTGAGTGGCGGCATGGACTTCTAAGAAGTCTATAAAGCACGCCCATGAACTCACGTTGCTCAAGCCCGCAAGCGGGCTTGAGTGGCGGCATGGATTTCTAGTCCAGCCCATCTACCTTCAGATACGAAAAGGGCGGCCGAGAGGTCGCCCTTTTTGTTTGCTTTGCTTAGCGGTTTGCCCGCTCAGACGGCGGCGTCAATCCGCCGCGAGGGTGAGATTTTGGCAGGCAATGCACCCTCAATCAGCGCCGCGACTTCATCGGCTACTGCCAGCACAGGGGCACGGTCGTGGGTGGCGCGTGCGATCACCATCAACCCTTCCAGCGATGATTCGACCAGCAATGCGAGCGCGTGCGCGCGGCGCTCGGGCACCCCTGCCCTGACGAAGGCGGCCCTGAGCAAGCCTATCCACTGCTCGAAAGCCGAGCGGCACAATTCGGCCAACTCCGGCATGTCTGCCGGCGAGTCCAGCACCACGGGCGCGATCGGGCAACCGAGCGTGAACTGATTGTCTTCCAGCATGCGCGCGACCGACTGGTAGATGTGGTGGACAGCCACCGCCGGGTCCTTTTCGGCGGCGAGCGCGGCGCCCAGCCTCTGCGTCACCTCGTCGACGCTGTCGCGCGTCACCTCGATGACCAATTGGTCCTTGCCGCCCGGAAAGTGGAAGTAGAGCGAGCCTCTAGGCGCACCCGAGGCGCTCAATATGTCATTGAGCGAAGTGCCGTGGTAGCCGCGCTGCCTCAGCAGCCGCGCCGTCGTCTCGATCATGCGGGTGCGGGTGTCGTTCGCCATGTCAACCTCTGTCAGGAGTGAACACTATAGGCCTTGGGTCGAATATAGCAATCGGTCTACATAATATGTAGATCAGTCTACATATTCGGGAGAGAAAGCCGATATGCGCAGTTATCGCCTTGAAGGAACCGGCGGAATCGAACGCCTGGTGAGGCGCGACGAGGCGCAGCCGGCGCCGAAGCAACACGAGATCGTCGTGTGTGTGCGCGCCGCTTCGCTCAACCGCCGCGACACGATGATCCTCAACGGCACCTATCCACTGGCGCCACGCCAGGGCGTTATCCCGCTGAGCGACGGTGCCGGTGAAGTCGTTGCCGTCGGCGATGCCGTCACCCGCTTCGCCGTCGGCGACCGCATCACCGGCAGCTATTTTGCGCGCTGGATCGACGGCCACATCAATGCCGGGCTGATCGACCAGCTCGGTTGCACGCTGGACGGGATGCTGACCGAATACGCGGTGCTCGATGAGCAATGGGCGGTGCGGCTTCCCGATCATCTCGACTGGCATCAAGCGGCGACGCTGACCTGCGCCGGCCTGACCGCCTGGAATGCGGTGACGGCGGCCGAGATGCCGAAGCCCGGCCAATGGGTTCTTGTCATCGGTTCAGGTGGCGTCGCGCTGTTTGCGCTGCAATTCGCCAAGCTGCTCGGCTGCCGGGTCGTGGCCGTCAGTTCGCGCAGCGAGAAGCTGGACCGGCTGCGGGCGCTGGGCGCTGACCTCGTCGTCTCGACAGCCGGCATGCCGGAATGGGGTGCTGCGGTGCGCGAGCAGACCGGCGGCATCGACCTCGTCGTCGAGACCGGCGGCCCGCCGACCTTCGCGCAATCGATGATCGCCTGCGCGCTTTACGGGCGCATCGTGCTTCTCACCATACAGGATGCGAAAGGCGGGACGGTGCAGATCCCCGGCCCGGTCTACCAGCGCAGCCTCGCCACCATCAGCCGGCTGTTCGTCGGCAATCGCACCAACCTCGAAGCCATGCTGCGCGCCATCTCGGTGCATCGGCTTAAGCCCGTCATCGACAAGGTGTTCGCCTTCGACGAGGCCCAAGACGCCTACCGCTATTTCCAGCAAGGCGACGTCTTCGGGAAAGTGGTCGTCGACGGCGCCTGACTGGTTCACCCCCAAAATTCGATCGAGCCTCAAACTAAAAGGAGAGACGCAATGACCATTCGTGAAGCAGAAGCTCAATGGCAGGGATCGTTGAAGGAAGGTTCGGGTCGGCTGAGGCTCGGTAGCGGCGTCTTCGAAGGTGCCTACTCCTTCCCGTCGCGTTTCGAGAACGGTCCCGGCACCAACCCGGAGGAATTGATTGCGGCGGCGCATGCCGGCTGCTTCTCGATGGCGCTAAGCGCCATTCTCGGCCGCGAAGGTTACACCCCCGCGCGCATCCACACGATCGCGAAAGCGCATCTCGGCGCCACCGCGGCCGGACCGACGCTGACCCGTATCGAGCTGGAGACGGAGGCAAGCGTCGCCGGGCTGGCGGCGGGGGATTTCGAGCGGCTGGCGCAGACGGCCAAGGAGAGCTGCCTCGTATCGCGGGCGCTGGCCGGCGTCGCCGTGATCACGCTCACGGCCCGCCTCATCGAAACCGCTACTGATCACTGAAGGGAAAGGAATATGCAATGACACAGGAACTCATCATCGACATCGCCGCGGCCAAACGCTCCGCCGAAACGGCCGAGATCATGCGGCGCTACAACGACGTCTTCAAGCGCCACGACCCATCGGCGCTCGACGATCTGGTGGCGGAAGACTGCGTGATCGAGAACACCACGCCGGCCCCGGACGGCGGCCGCCGCATCGGCAAGGGCGCCTGCGGCGAACTGTGGTCGGCGATCGCGACCGGACCCGGCACGCGCTTCGACATCGAAGAAACCTTCGTCGCCGGAGACCGGGCGACGATCCGCTGGCGCTACTGGATGGCCGACGGCAATTCCATCCGCGGCGTCAACCTGATGCGCGTCAAGGACGGTCGGATCGTCGAGGCGATGGGCTACGTGAAGGGATAACGCTTGGCGCGACAAAGCTGCATTCAGCCAAGCTGCATTCAGTGAGGCCGCGCTCAGGCCCAGCCCGGAACCCCAAAGTTTTAGGATTCCGGGCAGGTCGTGGTTACCGCACGACTTTGTGAAGCTTCACGAAGGTCTTGGGACTGCGCTGGATCGTCTGGAAGATCACGCAGTAGCGATCGGTGAGCTCGAGCAGGTCAGTCAGCCGGTCTTGCGCAACGTCGGTCTCGATGTCGAACCGCAGGCGGATCTCCTTGAAGCCGACCGGCACACCTTCGGTGACGCCGAGCGTGCCGCGAAGATCGACGTCGCCCTAGGCGGAGATTTCGGCCGACTTGATCGGTATTTCGAGGACGGCGGCCGCCGCCCTCATCGAAACGCCGGCGCATGCGACAAGGGCTTCCAGCAGCATGTCGCCGGAACAAAGCTCCTGTCCGCTGCCCCCGGCCTTCGGATGGATGCCCGCCAGCGCGAGCCCACGTCCTGTCTCGACCTTGCAGGTGACCTTGGAGTCGTCGGCACTGCCCTTGGCCTTCAGCGTAAGAAGTGCCGCGCGCGCATCCTTGCGATAAAGATCCTTGATCGGCTCCTGCGTGGCGCGAAATGTCGTGATGTCCATGCGTATTCTCCTGTCGTGAGATGTGGCTGTTGGAAATCGTGTGTCATTGCCGGGTTACTCCGGCACGCTCACGCCCGAGCCCCCGAGTTCGGCGGGGAAGTCTTTCAGCTTCGGCAATCCGTCCTTCATCGGCAGGACCGTCTCGGCGTAGTTGATGTGAACCCCCGGCGTGAACTTCACCGTCGGTATCGTGGCCGCATAGACGTCGACCAGTCCGAGCGGCGGATGATCGGTCATCAGATGGCCGCCGCACTTCGTGCAGAACTGACGGTCGCTCATGTTTGACTTCTCGAAGCCGGACAGGAACTCCTCGCCCTTGGTGACCTTGACGTTTTCCGGCTTCCACAGCGTGAAGGCGTTCACGGGAGACGCCGACCACGAACGGCAGGAACTGCAATGGCAGTAGCCCATCGCCTCGGCCGCTCCGTGCACTTCGATTTCCACGGCGCCGCAAAAACACCCGCCCTTATGTACCGTCATGACTTAGATCCTCATTTTTCTTGAGTTCGACTGCGCTCAGCAGCTGATTTGAGACAGAACTCAGCACCGACGGGT
This sequence comes from Mesorhizobium sp. M0045, assembly GCF_040323385.1. Taxonomy (NCBI): domain Bacteria; kingdom Pseudomonadati; phylum Pseudomonadota; class Alphaproteobacteria; order Hyphomicrobiales; family Phyllobacteriaceae; genus Mesorhizobium; species Mesorhizobium sp. M0045. The sequence continues at coordinate 142,914 of NZ_JAMYUY010000014.1, read as the reverse complement.
GTAAAGCTTCCGGCAATGAACGGAATGACGGGGCGTCCGCCTTACTTGACAGCGCGTCCGGAACTCGAAAGGGATGTCGCGCCGGGTTGCCGCGCAACTTACGGGATATGGATGGAATGGCCGGGGACGCTCTGTCTGACCTCTTGAAAAAGGTGCGTCTCACCGGCGCGACATTTTTCGACATCGCGGCCCAGGACCCCTGGGCGGTCTGCTCGCCCTCCCCCGCCTCGATACTGCCGAGGATACTGCCGGGCGCGGATCACCTGATTTCCTACCACGTGCTCACGGCCGGCCGCTGCTTCGCCCGCATCATCGGCAAGGAGGCGATACCCGTGGAGGCCGGCGAAGTCGTGGTCTTCACCAGGAGCGATCCGCATATTATGTCGAGCAATCCGGCCCTGCGCGCGGATCCGCCGACCGCGGATGTGCTGGATATCGCCGCCGCCAGCCAGACACCGTTTCCCATCAACTACGTCAAGGACGGATCGCTGTCGGCCCGGCTGGTATGCGGCTATCTCGCTTGCGATGCGCTGCCCTTCAATCCGCTGCTCGAAGCGCTGCCGCCGGTCATCAAGGCCGGAGACGTGAAAGGCGACGGCGGCTGGCTCGGCCAGTTCATCAAGCTGGCGGTGTCGGAGGTCGCGGAAAAGCGTGCGGGCAGCGAGACGGTTCTCACCAAGCTCAGCGAATTGATGTTCGTCGACGTGCTGCGCCGTTATGTGGAGTCGCTGCCGCCACAACAAACCGGCTGGCTGGCGGGCCTGCGCGATCCGCATCTGAGCAAGGCGCTGGCGCTGATCCACGACCGGCCGGCGCACAATTGGACGGTGGAGGCGCTGGCGAAGGAGGCCGCGCTGTCGCGCACCGTGCTGGCCGAGCGCTTCACCAGGCTCGTCGGGATGCCGCCGGTGCACTATCTCGCCAAATGGCGGATGCAGATTGCCTCGGAACTGCTCAGCACCGGCAACAGCAACGTCGCAAACATAGCGGCGGAAATCGGCTACGAGTCCGAGGCGGCGTTCAGCCGTGCGTTCAAGAAGATGATCGGCGTCCCGCCATCGGCCTGGCGGCTGGGTGTTCGCGCTGCTCCCGGTTTCGGAGGCGGCGAGGCTTCCGAAACCGCAGGCGGGCCGGCCGATCCGCAGCGGTAAGCAATTCCAGGAAAGGTGTGAAAACGGTTTCCCGTCCGGAATTGCGTCAAAAGAGCGAGAGCTACCGGTCCGCTAGCGCCAGTTTGGCGCCGAGCATGACAAAGGCTCCGGCGAAGGTGCGGCGCATCCAGGTCAGCACCTTTGGCCGCGACACGACATGGCTGCGGATTGACGCCGCGAAAACGCCGTAGCCGACAAAGACCGCGAAGGTGAGCAGCATGAAGACGCTGCTGAGTTCCAGCATCTTCGACAGCGCATGCGGTTCGGTGGTGCTGACGAATTGCGGGAGGAAGGCAAAGAAGAAGATCGACAGCTTCGGATTGAGGATGTTCATCAGAATGCCGGAGGCGATCACTTTGCCGGCGGATCGCGGCGCGACATCTTCGTCGACGCTCAGGCCGCCCTTCTCCTTCAGCGTGTTCCAGGCCATGTAGAGAAGATAGGCGACGCCAAGATATTTCAGCGTTTCGAAGGCGACGGCGCTGGTGTGCAGCAGTGCCGCGAGGCCGGTGATGGCGGCCGCCATGTGCGGAATAATGCCGAGCGTGCAGCCGAAAGCGGCAATGATGCTGGCGCGCGCACCACGCGAAAGCCCGGCGCTCAGCGTATAGAGAACGCCGGTGCCGGGCGAAGCCACGACAATCAGCGACGTCAACAGGAATTCGATGCTCACGGATGGTCTCCCGGCGTTGGCCCTGCCGCCGGCAGCGTAATCAGCGAAACGTGCGGGCACAAGCCAGCCTCAGAGCCTATGCGCATTCAGATCATGCTGTTGGCGTGCAGCTTGCTATCGGCGATGGGCTGCCGAACTTCCCAGTGTTCGACGAGCTTGCTGTCCTTCAGCCTGAAAATGTCGACAATGGCCAAGCCCTCCTCTTCGGGTTCACGTTTTGCGTGCATGTGCACGATGACGAAATCCCCTTCGGCAAAAATCCGCTTCACCTCTCCCCTCACGAGGGGAAATGACTGTTTGAGCTGTTGAAGATAGGTTTTGAAGCCGTCCGCACCATCCGCAATGTTCGGATTGTGCTGGATGTAGCGTTCGCCAAAATGCATCGAAGCTGCTTCGATGTTGCCCTGGTTTACTGCTTTGTCGATGAAGTCCAGGACGATCGTCTTGTTGGTCTCGAGCGAATTAAAGCTCTTGGCTGGAACTGGATTTGATGGTTCGTCACGCATGTTTTTGCTCCGTGGGGTGCCTGCTTTTGCCTGGCATGGACAGGAGTCCGCAGGCCGATATTGCCAACATGATCAGCCACGCTTGTGAGATGGTCGATACGCTATTCGCCTGGATTCTTATCCAATCGTCTAATATCGTCATCTGGTTCATCGTCGGAGGATGGTTCTCATGGACGCCTTGTCCGAAGTTCTTGCTTCGCTGCGATTTGGCAGCGTCATGATCGGCAGCGCGACCCTGCATCGGCCATGGGGTATTTCAGTCGATCCGACAAGGAATGCCGCCATCCACGTCATACAGAACGGCGAATGCTGGTTGCGCCTAGCCGGTGAAAAAGAGCCGATCCGCTTAGGCGAGGGAGACGTCATCCTTGTCGCGAGCGGTATCGGGCATGCCCTTTGCAATCCGGCGGATGCACCGACGGCATCGATATCCGCCGTCCTTTCCGCAAATCGGAGCGGACCGGAACCGAAAAGCGAAAGCGGCGCGACAACTCTTCTTTGTGCGAGATATTCACTCGACGGCGTCGGGCCATATCCGATGGTTTCGCTGTTTCCTCCGCTGATTCATTTGACCCGGTATCAGATCGACACCAGCGAGCCGCTGCGGCTTGCCCTGGAACTTCTGCAGGTCGAAGCGAAAGGCAATCTCGGCGGCCACGACATTGTCGCCCCACGCCTTCTCGACAGCACGTTGATCTTCTTGTTGCGTGCCTGGATCGAACATCAGCCACTCGGAACAGGGGGATGGTTTGGCGCCCTGCGCGACAAAGGCATTGCGCAGGCCTTGCGCCTGATCCACGAGCGGCCGGGCAATCCCTGGACCATCGCTTCCCTTGCCAGCGGCGCGGCACAGTCCCGAGCCACCTTCGCGCGTCGCTTCGCTCAACTGGTGGGACAGCCGCCGCTGTCCTATGTGACTCGATGGCGGATGAATCTTGCCGCCAAGGCTCTGCGGGAAACGAACCAGAATATTGGCGAGATCGGGCGCGCCGTCGGATATGAATCGGTGCCGTCGTTCTCGCAGGCATTCAAACGATTGACCGGACGATCGCCCGGCCTCTACCGCAGCGACTTTCGATCATCCGACTGAGGAAATTTAAACTGGGGACGCCAGCCCGTGTGCTGTCATTACAGCGTCGGCAGTCCGTGAGCCCGGCGCGCCATCAGGCAGTCGTCATCGCCCGGCATGCACGCGCGGCAGACGTCGGGACGGATCTCGTAGATTCCGCAGGCGGTCGACTTGCCGACTTCGCCGCACAGTGCCGAACAGCGCGCGCCGTCGCAGCGCATGCCGGCTTCGTCGGCAGCCACGTATTTTTGCGGGATAAGGTCGAGCTGAGCGTCGTCCTCGGTTGAAAAGCGCGGCCATCTTGATGAGTAGGCGCAGCAGGCGCCACAAGTCTGGCAATCGAAGGCAACCGGGTCGGCGCCCTCTTGTGGCGACGAAGAATCCTCTGCGACCGCCAAGGCAAGCAGCCTTGGCGCCGATTTCCGGCCGGCATCTTGCTGCAAGGGCGCTATTTCTTCTTCGGCTTGCGCGGCGGCGCTTCGGCCGGCGACCTGAACAGATCGGTGCCCGCTTCGGCGGCTTCGCCGGTTTTTGGCGCGGCGGCCGGCTTGGCCGGCTTCACGGCGGCAGCAGGTGCTGCCGGTTGCCCCTTGGCGGAAAACTTGATTGCCATATCAATCCTCGTCAGAGAAACGCGATGATGGCGCGTTCGGATTGCGAAGGCGGCCGATGAGCGCCGAAACGGCCGTGATGTTCATTTCTTCGGGCGACCAGTTCCTGGCCTCCTCGATGTGCCGGGGGGCCAGCTCGCGATGCGTGCTGCCGCTGTAGGCGGCGTCCTGAAAGGTCACGCGCTCGTGCGTCTTGGCGTTTTCCCGGACGTATTCGATCAGATAATTGGGGCATTCGGCGCGGCCGCGCACGCCGAGCCGCACCTGGGCATCGCCGTGGACACGCCGGCAGCGCTCGAGCTTTTCGAGCACGCGCCGGACATATTCGACCGGCTTGTCGAGTTCGCCTACGACATCGGCAATGGTCGAATCGGCGGCGATCGCCTTTTGAGGCACACGTTTGGTGGCCATCAGCGTTTGCCTGCGCGTTTTGGCGAGGCCGCGAGCGCAGCCGTTGCCGCGATGTCATCGGCTTCCTTTTCCAGCCGCAGTTCGCGCAGCCGCGCGGTCTTGGCTTCGCGGGCCTGGCTGACGGCATCCCGTTCGGAATTGATGCGGTCGAGCGACATCGACTGGGTCCGCGTCTTGCTGAAGATGGATTCAGCCTGGTCGCGGGTTTTTTTTGAAGTTTCGGTCAAGGTCTTTCTCCCGGTTCGGAGCGCGCCGCCCAAAAGGTGACGAGACTGGTCTTTCGGCCAGGATCCCGCACAAAGCAATACGGCAGCCGGTTTCAAATTGCTGGGAATTCTACTCTGACGGCCATCTGATGGCGCTTTCCGCGCTTCCGGTGCTCACGGGCCCAAATGTCCGCTGCGCTCCGGTTCTCGAAACCACCACCATATGACTCGCCAGAGCGAATTTCGAAACAGCCTCTTAGCACGTCCGGGCCGTCGAGCAGCGCTCTTTCGGCGGTCGAAGCGCAAAAATGAAAAAGGCCAGGCACCGCCTGACCTTCCATGAGAGCGCCTGCGCATCCCGAGAGACGCGCAAAGAGACGCTCTTCTCATGCGCATGAACTGGGGACTTAGCCTCCCGCGATCATGCGCTGGAATTAGCCTCACCGGTGCCAGTACATCCGTGGTCACCGGTGAGGCTGAATTCCGTTTTACGCCGCCTTCAACTGGTCGGCGGACATCTTGCCCGACTTGTTGTCGCGGACCATCTCGTAGCCAAGCTTCTGGCCCTCGACGATGTCGCGCATTCCGGCGCGCTCGACGGCTGAGATGTGGACGAAAACGTCGGCAGAACCGTCGTCAGGCTGAATAAAACCAAAACCCTTGGTGGCGTTGAACCATTTAACTGTGCCTGTGCTCATAACGAACCCTTTCCATGGCAAATATTCGTTCGTCGTCATGCGGATGCACAACAACGTTTGTCTCGATATTGATGGGGAAGTTCGTCAAAGGCGCGCCTTGGCACGCGGATAACAAAAGTCGGTCAAACAAACATCGACAAAGTTCTTATAGACTTCTTTGCGCGCCGTGTCAATTTTTTGATTTGCGACACTCGCGGAGACGCGCGTCAGCGACCGGCGCGCCGGCAAATCCGACAGCAAAAGCCGGGCTATTGCCTGCCAAAAAACCACTTGGAGCTCTTTGTTTTCGCGCAATTCCGGACGGAAAATCGTTCACACTTTTCCGGGAATTGCTCCAGCCGGGAACCATTTTGGCGCCGGGGCATTTTTTCGGTGTCGAAAAGCCTTTCTCGAAAGAGCGATCTTGAGAAAGGCGGACGACAAACAGGACGCCCCCCGCGCAGATAAAAGGCACGAGGGGCGTTCCTGTGTGATGCGACCGTCCCGCCGCTGCTCCTGCTCCTCACAGCATGCCGCGGCTGAGCCCACCATCCACCGGCAATGCCACGCCGGTGACATAGGCGGCGGCGTCGCTGGCCAGGAACGCGGCAACAGCGCCGAATTCGGCGGGGGTGCCGTAGCGCTTTGCCGGGATCTCGGCCTGACTCTCGGCGGCGATCACGGCGGCGTCGACACCCCTGTCGGCTGCGTCCATGGCGTCGAACTCTTTCGTCCGGTCCGTCGCAAAACGGCCCGGCAGCAACAGGTTGACGGTGACGCCGTCCGCCGCCACTTCGCCGGCCAGCGTCTTGGCCCAGCCGGCGAGCGAGGCACGCAGCGCATTCGAAGCGGTGAGGCCGGGGATAGGCTCGCGGACGGATGTAGAGGAAACGGCGATAATGCGCCCCCAGCGCCGCGCCCGCATGCCTGGCAGGAAAGAAATGGCGATGCGCATCTGGCTCAGTACCATGCTGGTGAACTGCTTCTCCCAGACGCTCGCATCGAAGACGCTGGCCGCGAAGGGCGGCGGGCCGCCGCCATTGAGCAGGACGATGTCGATCCGCTGCTGCTCGTCCTCGACGGCACGGATCAGTCGGGAGACGCTGTCGTTGTCCGAGAGGTCGGCGCTGAAGGTCGAGCAGATGTGGCCGGCGGCGTCGATCGCGCGCCGTGCCGCATCCAGGGTCGCCTCCCCTCGTCCGACCAGGATGATCTCGGCACCTTTCGCCGCGAGCGCTTCGGCAACGCCGAAACCGAGGCCCTTGCCTCCGCCGAGAACCAGCGCCTTCCGTCCCTCAAGATTTGCACTTATCAAGCCAAGCCTCCTCCTGGTTCGACTGCGTAGCCTCGGGTCAGGCCCGAGGGCATGCTTTGGGGGTGCATCAGCGGACATGCACGATAGCGTCGGCTTCGACCGGAACATTGGCCGGCAAGCCGGCCATGCCGAGCGAGCAGCGGGCGTGCTCGCCACGCCCGCCGAAAACATGGAGCAGAAATTCGGATGCTCCGTTGCCGACCTCCGAATAGGCCGAAAAGCCGGCCGCCGCATTCACATAGACGGTCAGCTTGGCGAATTTCACGACGCGGTCGAGATTGCCGTCCAGTTCCTTGTCCAGCCAATAGACGACGTTGGCCGCGCAAAGCCGGGCGGCGTTGCGCGCAGCAGCCAGATCGATCTCTGCGCCAACCTGGCCGATCGCGGCGATCTCCTGCCCGATCTCGGGAATCTGACCGGAGACATAGACGATGTCGGCGACGCGAACCGTCGGCGAGAACGGCAAAGCAGGCCGCTCGAGCGACGGCCAGGCGACACCGAACTCCTCAAATCTTCTTCTGTAGGACAAGGTGGCTGCTCCTGTTTTCATTCGTGCGAGCAGACCTTGAATTCAGATCGGGCTTTCGGATAGCCTGATAGTGCTGACACAGCTATCAGGAATTCTTATGACCGGAGATATCGACGTCAGACTGCTGCGCGCCTTCGTCACCGTGGCCGATACCGGGACGGTGAGCCGGGCAGCCGATCGGCTTGCCCGCACCCAGGCGGCGGTGAGCATGCAGCTTCAGCGCCTCGAAGGCGAAGTCGGCGCGGAGCTGCTGCACCGCTCGCCGCGCGGCGTGACGCTGACCGAGGCCGGCGAGATCCTGCTCGCCTTCGCCCGCAAGGCCATCGCGATCGGCGACGATGCCAGGCGTGAGATAGAAGGCCGCAGGCTGGTCGGCCGTGTCCGGCTGGGCATCGTCGAGGATTTGGCGGTAACGCGGCTGCCGTTGATCATCGCCGACTTCCGGCGCCGGCATCCTTCCGTGGAGATCGAACTGACATCGGCCAGCAGCAGCGATCTCAGCAAGTCGCTGGGCGAAGGAAAATGCGACATCGTCATGGCCGATCCGGCGCGCTTCACAATGGCGCCGCGAGGCCATCTGTCGCGACAGCTGGTCTGGGCGGCAAGCCGCATGATCGAGATCGACGACGAGGTCGAGCTGCCGCTGATCATCTTCGAAGGCGCCTGCTCCTGGCAGGACAGGATGCTGGCTTCGCTCGCCGCGGCCGGGATCGGCTGGAAGATCGGCTGCCGCGTGTCGACCTTTGCGACGCTGATCTCGGCGCTAAGGGCCGGGCTTGGCATCGGGCTTCTGCTGCAGGAGGGGCTGCCGCCCGATTGCCAAAGCCTCAACGGACGCTTCAACCTGCCGCCGGCGCCGACGGCGGATTTCGGCGTCTACCTCGCGAGGGACCCGTCGCGGCTGGTCGAGGAATGTGGCGATTTCCTGCGGGCGGGATTTGAGGCGTAGCGAAAAGATCCGACGCCGTTCATCGTTCCTGGTCGGTCGGGCGGATGACGATCTCGTTGACGTTGACGTGTGGCGGCTGGCTCACGGCGTAGAGAATGGCCGCGGCAATGTCCTCGCAGCGCCTCCATTGCGGCAAGCCGCTTGTCCAGATCAGCCTTGAACGCCGGATTGGTGATGTGGTCGCCGAGCTCGGTGCGCACCAGGCCGGGCTCGATGACGGTGACGCGAACCTTGTCGGCGTAGACTTCGCGACGCAGCGATTCGGAAAAGCCGACGACACCGAACTTGGTTGCTGCATAGCCGCTGGCCCCCGGATTCGCGACACGGCCCGCGACCGACGAGACGTTGACGATGTGACCCTTGGCGGCCCTGAGATGCGGCAGCGCCGCCTTGGTGACCCCCATCAGCGCCAGCAGGTTGAGCTCGACCATGCGGCGCCAGTCGTCGAGCACCGCTTCGGCGGCGGGCGACAGAAGCATCACCCCGGCATTGTTGACGAGGATGTCGAGGCGGCCCCATTCGGCGACAACCTTGTCGACCATGTCGGTGACATCATCGTTGCTGGTGACGTCGGCCTCGATGCGGAGCGCCGCGCCGCCGGCCATTTCGATACGCGCGGCCAGCGCTTCGAGGCGATCGGCGCGGCGTGCGGCAATCGCCACCTTGGCCCCGGCGGCGGCCAAAGCCGCAGCCGTCGCCTCGCCAATGCCCGACGATGCGCCGGTAACGAGCGCGAGCTTGCCGGCCAATGCGGAAGGAACAGATATCATTGTGAAGTCTCCGAGGCCCCAGCCGGATCTTCAGATAGGCCGCGGGCGGCGAAGTGGAAGACCAGCTTGCGGGTTGCTCGGCTCTATTCGTCTGGGCCGGGCTCCGGCCAAGGCTCTTTCGCCGCCTCGGCATACCACTGGCGCATCGCCGGCATCGAAAGCACGGCGTCGACATAGGCGCGGGTATCGGTTGCCAGCGTGCCGCCATAGGTGTCGAACCGGGTGACGACCGGCGCGTACATGGCGTCGGCCGCGGTGAAATGGCCAAACAGGAACGGGCCGCCTTTGCCGTATTTTTCGCGGCATTCGCGCCATAGCTCCTCGATGCGCGCCCCTTGTGCCTCACCTTCGGCGTCGAGCGGCTTGTGGCCTTTTGGCCGGCGCAAATTCATCGGCCAGCCATAGCGGACCTCGCGAAAGCCGGAATGCATCTCTGTCGCCGCCGAGCGGGCCAGCGCGCGGGCGCCGATGTCGGCCGGCCAGAGCTTTTTCCCGGGAAACAACTCGGCGAGGTATTCAAGGATGGCAAGGGTTTCCCAGACGATCCGGACCTCGCCATTCGGCAGCCGATGGTTCAGCACCGGCACCTGGCCGGTCGGCGATATCCTGGCCAGATTGGCCGCGGTCTCGGGCGTGCGCAGGCGCACAAGACCTTCCTCGAACGGGATCTCCAGATGCTTCATCGCCAGCCACGGCCTCAGTGACCACGACGAAAAACACTTGTTGCCGATGAAGAGCGTGAATTCAGCCATTGTCCCTCCGGCCCCTGTCTGTTCGGCGTCCTGGTGCACCCTATCCTGTCGGCTTCGCGACCGGAAGCTATGCCAATCGACGGGCAGAACCCGGAACCTAAGCGATCCGGGACCGTTTCTCCAGGCGAACGGATCAGGAGATGCGAGATGGTGAACAAGGATCAGGTTGCCGGCGTTGCCAAGCAAGCCAAGGGCTCGGTCAAGCAGACCGCCGGCAAGGCCACCGGCAACAGGCGCACCGAGGCCGAAGGCGACGTCGACAAGGCGACCGGCAAGATGCAGAAGGCTTACGGCGACGTGAAGCACAAGGTGAAGAAGGCGCTTTGACGCCGACGCTTCGCAAACCAGAAAAAGGCGGCTCGGCCGCCTTTTTTGGGCCTCTCCTGCCCGTCAGAAAGTCAGACTTTTGCTGTACGCATTGGTGAAGGCGACCTCGCCATGATCTCCGGCGGCTTCGCCCAGAACCACATCCATGCTGCTGCCGGTCACCCGCGCCAACGCAAAGCCGCCCATGAAGGCAGCCTTCGGCTTGAACAAATCGAGCCCGTCACGGTGATAGATCATCGGCGTCGCGTGCTGGTGGCCATGGAAGATGCCGACGACGTTGTAGCCCTTCAGCACGGCCAGCAGCGCCTGCCTGTCGGCTTCGCTCCACCAATGCGGCGGACCCTTGCCGTTGTCGTCGAAGGTTTTCTCGGCGGCGTCCCATCTTTCGATCGAAAAAGTATCCCAGCCATAATGCTGGAACAGGATGACCGGGCGGCCGTCGCCGGCATAGGTCGCCAGGTCCTGCTTCAGCCATGGCAGGCTGCTGACTGCGCCATGGCCGGTATCGCCCGCAAAACGGTGCGTCTGGACAAGATGTAGACCGCCCCAATCCCATGAATAGCAATCGGTCTCGAGATCGTAGTTGGTCGCCGGCGCGGGCGGCTTGAAGAAAACGCCGGGGCGGTGATTGACCTCGACGTAGTCGCGCATTTCGCGGCGGTACCAGTCGACATGCGAGCGCGGGCCGTTCTGGTCGAGGTCGTGATTGCCGAGGCCGACATAGACCGGCATGTGCACGCGGTCGGGGCCAACGCCCTGCTGGTAGCGCTGGCTGAACTGGAGCAGCTGCGTGCCTTCGCTGGGCTGGGTGATCTGGCCGCCACCATCATCGGTGATGTCGCCGCCAACGACGAGGCCGAGCGGCGTGCCGATATTGCCCGTCGAATGCAGACCGGTGGCGACGCCGTTGATTTCAGCTGGCCATTGCCTGTCACCGACGCCGTTGAGCGCGGCGACATTGCGCAGCAGGGCGGCGTCGGTCTTGCCCTCCTGCTCGCAGTGCGGGCTCAATCCGTTCGCCATGCGGCAGGCATGGACATCAGCGATAAACAGGAAGGTGGCGTCGATCGGCGGAATGCGCTGCCCGGTCTGGCCGAAGGCCGGGCGCGAAACGGCGCCGGCCGCGGCAACGGCCGCTGCCTTCATCAGGAAACTGCGCCGGGAGACCGGTCGGGCGGAAATACGATGCATCATGCGCTAAAATTCAGCACGACGCGAACCGGCAGTCCAGTTGCTCGCAAAGTGTGTCGACACGTTCTCCCAGGTCTGGCATTGCTTTCGGCATTCAACTTGCGCGGGCAGAGGAGGACGCCATGAAAACTGCATCCATCGGCATGACAATGGCGATTCTGGCGATGACGAGCGCAGCGCACGCCTCCGCGTGCATCGACGCCAAATCGGCCAAGGCCGGCTTCGTTCTCGAAAGGCCTGGCATCCACAGCGAATTTCGTCCGGCGGCGGGCGGAATGGTGGCGGTTGCCAACAAATACCAGTCGCAATCGCCGCAGTCGCAGTACCTGTTCGGCGGGCTGATCGAAGTGTTTCGCGACAGCAGCACAGGGCAGATGGCGATGATCCCGTTTTCCGATCTCAGGAAGGTGTTCCCACTGAAGGCGGGGGCCAAGAGCAAGATCGTGTTTGCCCGTCTTGCACCGAACAAGCCGCCGAAGGGCACCGAGACGCTGGAGATCAACGTCAAGGGCAAGGAGACGTTCAGCCTGGGTGATTGCAAATACGCCGTGCTTGCGGTCAAGCAGACGATCAGGAGCGAGGCCGGCGAGACGCGGGACGAGTTCACCGCGCTTTACGCACCCGATCTGCAGGCAGTTGTGGCCAGGCGCTATGACGAGGGCACCAGTGCCGAAAGCGTGGTCGGCTACGAGCTGATCAAGCCGCTGCCGAATTAAGAGCTCGGCCTCCCCGTCTCGGTCATAGTGAGCGACTGTCCTGCCGGCGTCAAAGGGCTCTGTGCAGTATCCTGCTACGTCGCCTCGTTCCCGTTTTGGACGACATAACTCCCTGCTCCAACGCCATCAGGCAGTCGCGCAGCACGCTTGCGTCCTGTGCGGTCTTGGCCATCGACATGGCGCCCGAATAGCTGGCGACGGCGAGCGCTGCGAAGCGCTGCGGATCGGTGCCCAGCTCCCGTCCCGCCTGCCGATCGGCGCTGACCTTGTCGGCGATCGCCTGGCGCCAGGCCGAAAAAATGCCGGCAAGGGCAATGCGGAAATCCGGATCGGCAAGCGACAGTTCATGCGCCAGGTTGTTGAGCGGGCAGCCGCGCACGAAACCTTGCCGCTCCAGCTCCGCCGCGACGGCCGCGAACACGGAGCGCACGCCCTCGCGCGCTGAGGGAGCCATCCGCACCGGTGCGATCCATGTCTCTTCGACCGCGGCGGCGACCCGCTCCTCGATCACTGCAAGCGCCAGCGCCTTCTTGGTCGCGAAATGGTGGTGCAGCGCACCACCGGTGACGCCCGCCGTCGCCATCAGGTCGCCCATGCTGGACGCATGATAACCGCGTGCCTGAAACGCCTCCTCGGCGACGTCGAGCACTTTCTTGCGCATGCCTTCGGGGTCGTTGGTGCGTTTTTGAGCCCGCGACCTTGGGCGAGCGGACATCTCTGCTGACATCTTCACACGATAGCAGATTGACAAAACAGGACAACCGGTCTGTTTTGCAAAACAGGATGACTGTCCTGTTTTGGAGCTCGCACGATGAACCTGCCTTTGAACGCCCTACCTAATCCCGATCTGCTCGCCTCGCCCGTCGTCGAACTCAGGCAATACACGCTGAAACCCGGCCGGCGCGAGACGCTGATCGGCATCTTCGACAATCACCTGATCGAGGGGCAGGAAACCGCGGGAATGACCATCATCGGCCAGTTCCGCGATCTCGACCGGCCGGACATGTTCGTCTGGCTGCGCGGCTTCGACGGCATGGAAGCGCGGAAAAACGCTCTGACCGCCTTCTATGACGGGCCGGTCTGGGCTGCCTGGCGCGACGCCGCCAACGCCACGATGATCGATTCCGACGACGTGCTGCTGCTGAGGCCGACCTGGCCGGGCGCCGGCTTCGACCTCTCGGGATCGCAACGAGCAATCCAGACGGATCTCGAAGAACCAAGCACAAGCAGTGCTTTGCAGACAATTGTTGTCATCAAGATTCATCATTTGCGACCGGGCCTGGAAGCCGGCTTCGCCAGGGATTTCCAGACCGCGGCTCTTCCGGTGCTTGCCGCACTTGGCGCACAGCCGCTGGCCGCCTTCGTCACCGAACATGCCGAAAACAGCTTTCCGCGGCTGCCGGTGCGGGCCAGCGAAAACGTCTTCATCAGCGTCACGGGTTTCGCCAGCGCCGAAGCGTATGCCCGGCACGAGGCGGCCTTGGCCGCCTCCCCGGAGTGGCAGGCGCTTCAGCAGACCGTACAAGGGGAATTCGCCAGGCCCGCGGAGGTTTTGCGTCTGTTACCGACGGCGCGATCGCTGCTCGGGCAGCACCCAATTTCGGTATGAACCAACATCGTCGACGCCCCCCTACGTCGCCGGAGCCTCCTGGTTCATGCCTGAAAGTGCCTGGCATGGATCGCCTGGTAACGCGCCGTCCATGCGGTTGCCTGCTCCAGGTCAAGGGAAACGCGAAGCAGCCGGTGGTCCTCGTTCTTGCGGCCAATAAGCTGGATGCCAATCGGCAGGCCGCCCTTCGACTGAAAAAGCGGCAGGCTGGCGGCCGGTTGCCCGGTGACATTGAAGATTTCGGTGAAGGGCGCGAAGCCGTAGGCCCGGCTCGCCCAAGCCTCGTAATCGAAGAGAGCACCATCGCCATGGATGGCGCCAAGCCGGGGCGTAAGCTCGGCCGTCGTCGGCGTCATGATCAGGTCGAACCCATCGAATGCCATCGCCATCGCCAGCGAAGCGCTGTGCACATGGTCCTGCGCCTTGAGATAATCGGCGGCCGAGGATCGCCGAAAACAGTCGAGCGCGTGACGAGTCAGGCTTTCGATTTCGCCGGCACCCGGCATCCGCCCGATCTCATCGGCGCGCTCGTCAACCAACCGCGCGACCTCCGACATCCAGAAGATGCTCCAGTCCGCTTCGGCGCTGGCTTCCCGCGGGAAACGCGCCTCTGTGACCTCGTGTCCCATTTCCTCGAGGAGGATCATGGCTTCCTGGAATTTTCCCGCGATCTCGGACGCGACCGGCGTGCCATCCGGCCGGTGCGCCAGGCACGCGACGCGCAGACGCTCGCCGGGCGAAGACAGCCAGTCCAGGTAGGACGGCACCGATTTCGGCACGGAGTAAGGCGCTCCTTGTTCTGGACCGGCAGTCATGTCCAGCATAGCGGCGCTGTCCCGAACGGTGCGGGATAGGACACTGTCGGCGTAGAGCCCGGCGCCGACCTGACCTCGATAGGGGCCGACAGGCGTGAGCCCGCGCGACGGCTTCATGCCGAACACGCCGCAACAGGCAGCCGGCACCCGGATCGAGCCGCCGATGTCGGAACCGTGGGCGACCGGCACCATGCCGCTTGCCACCGCGGCGGCAGCTCCGCCGCTTGAGCCGCCCGCCGTCAGCGAAGGATCCCAGGGGTTCAAGGTGGGGCCGCGAAAGCTGGGTTCGGTGACGAAGTCGTTGGCAAATTCAGGCGTGTTTGTCTTTCCCACCAAGATCAGACCGGCGGCCCGCCAGCGCCGGACGATCTCGCTGTCGGGCTTCGGCGCGACATCCTTGAAGTAGAGCGACGAGTGCGTTGTCGGCCACTCCCGTACATTGACGCCGGTGTCCTTGACCAAGAAGGGAATGCCGGCGAGTGCGGCCTGCCGGTTGCAGCTTGCCGCCGCGGAAAGCGCCCGGTCCGCATCGATCAGTGTCACGGCATTGATGGCGGGATTGATGCGTTCGATCGCTTCGATAGCCGCCTCAACGACCTCGACAGCCGACAGTTCACCGGAGCGAACATGCCGGGCCAGGGCGACGGCATCCAACGCCACGTATTCGGAAAGGTTCATGACTGCTCTCAGCCCAGATTGCCGGTCGCTTCGAGGTCGGCTTCATTCCAGACCTTGAAATACCGGGCGATGGCTGCCGCAACCAATGCCGGATCCTCCCAGTGCGGGTTGTGTCCGCATCGCACCGCGCTTACAAACGCGGCGGCGGGGATCTCTTCGAGGAGCCGCCGTTGGTGCGTTTCGTCGAAGAGCAGGTCGCGCCCGCCCGCAATGACAAGCGCCGGCAGGTGCAGCGTGCGCGCCTTGTCGGTCAGATCGACGCGCCGAACCTGCTCCAGGATTGCGCACCAAAGTGCCGCCGGCATGGCTGACGCTTCCTTTGCAGCCATGGTCAGGAAGTCCGCTGGAACCTCGGCCTCGCAGGCATGCCAATATTCATAGAACGGATCGGCCGGCGATATCGGGTCTCGAAGTGCCCGCACACCAATGGTCATCGGGTGATCCTCACCGATCTGCGGCCGCAGCGTTCCGGCCATCAGCACCAGGCCACCGATCATCTCGGGGTAGCGCGCGGCTGCCTCGATCGCCACCATGCTGCCCAGGGAATGCCCGACCAGAACCGGCCGCTCGAGCCGCAATCGCTCGATCAAACTCGCCACATCTTCCGCGAAATCCGCCGGGGCGAAGCCGCGTGTCCCGGCCGGCGAGGCGCCATGCCCGCGCAGGTCTGGAATGACAAGCCGGCGCCCGGCGAGATGCGGCGCCAGCAAGGAGAAGCTGCGGCTCGTGTCGGAGAAGCCGTGCACCAGCACCAGCGCGGGCTCCTGCCCGGCGATTTCGACGCAGGCCGTTTCAGCACCGACCTTGCGCTTGCGGCCGTTCCAGCCCGCCTGATCGGCCGATATCACAGGCCGAGCTGCTGCTTGACTGCGTCGAGCGCGGGCTTGCCATCGAATGTGGTGACACCGGCAAGCCAGGCGCCGAGCCTATCCGGATTCTCCTTGACCGCCTTCAGGCCGGCTTCCTCCGGCTTCATGCCGTCATTGATGAGATAGCCCATGCCGAGATTTTCGAAATCGATGTCGAAGGCGAGATTCTTCAGCAACTGCCCGACATTCGGGCATTGCTGCAGATAGCCCTTGCGCACCTGCGTCGTCACCGTCGCGGCGCCGAAGTTCGGTCCGTAGAACTTGTCGCCGCCGCTCAGATATTTGAAATCGTACATCGTGTTCATTGGATGCGGCGCCCAGCCCTGGAAGACGATGAAGCGCTTTTCCTTGATCTCGTAGCCGACCTCGGAAAGCATGCCGGCTTCACTCGATTCGACGACCTGCCAGCCATCGAGGCCGAGCGACTTATCAGCGATGGCGTCCATCATCAGCTGGTTCGAGCCCGGCTCGATGCCGTACATCTTCCTGCCGAACTTGTCGGCGAACTTTTGCAGGTCGGCAAAATCCTTGACGCCGGCCTCCCAGACGTAAGTCGGCACGGCAAAGGTGTATTTGGCGCCAACGAGATTGACGCGCACATCGTCCACCGAGCCGTCCTTCTTATAGGGCTCGTAGTAGGTGATCATCGCCGGATCCCAATAGCCAAGGAACACGTCTAAATCATTGTTCTTCAAGGATTCATAGATGACGTTAATGCCCAGAAGCGAACTTGCCGGCTTGTAGCCGAGCGCATCGAGCAAGACGCTGGTGACGCCGGTGGTGAAGGCAAGATCGTTCCATCCAGGCTCGGCCATGCGCACGACCTTGCATTGCTCGGGTTCAGCCGCAAAGGCCGGCTGGATCGCCAGCAGGACGCAGAGCGAGGCTCCTATTCCAAGGCAACGAAGCATTTCGGTTCTCCTCATTTGACCAACGACGTTGACCACTCGGTTTTTAAATTGTCCCAACGGTCAATGATTGATCTCGGCGGACAAAAATGTCAACATCGGTTTTCGATGCATGGATCCCGGCCCGTGAAACTCAAGCGTCTCAGCGACATACGCCGCAAGGAGCTGCGGCAAGCCGCGTTTGCCGTGCTTCAGCGCGAAGGCATAGCTGGCGCCACCATAGAGAAAGTGGCGGCACAGGCCGGCGCGTCGAAGGGCATCGTGCTGCACTATTTCAACAGCAAGCGGGAGCTTTTCGAGCATGCCATGCGCGAATCGAACCTGGTGCTGCGTCATGCGGTGGTGGAGCGGTTGAGGCAGGCGCGTACGCCAATGCAACGGATAGATGCCATAATCGAAGGCAATTTCGAGCCGCATCTCTTCCAGCCGTCCCTCTGCCACGCCTGGCTTTCGCTTTGCGCGGAGGTGCCGCGCGACGAAAAGCTTGCCCGCATCCAGAAGGTGATCCATGCGCGCATGCGCTCCAACCTGCTGTCCGGCCTGCGCGGTCTGGCGCCGGCGCGCGATGCTGACGAGATCGCTTTCGGCGTCACCGCCCTGATCGACGGGCTGTGGTTGAGGCTTGGCCTGCAGCCAGGCAGCGTTACGCGTGAACAGGCCATTCATCAGGTCAAGGATTTTGTCGCTACCCGGCTGGCTGTTCGGCGCGGTGCAGCCGCTGCCGAATAGCCAGGCGCATCAGCCGAAAGTTCATATCGTAGGATAAGCCGGAGGCTTGACCACAATCGGCAACGGCGCTGCTCTCCTACCAGACAAGACGGCAAAGCGCGGAGTGTTGGATGAGACTAGGCGGCAAACGGGCACTGGTCACCGGCGGTTCGGAGGGGATCGGGCTGGCAATCGCCGAGGCTTTCTCGCGCGAAGGCGCGGACGTGCTGATCGTCGGCCGCGACGGCAAAAAACTCGACGCCGCCCGCGAGCAGCTCGGGAATAATGTCGAAACGCTGTCGGCCGACCTGTCGGCCAGCGCCGGCATCGACGCCGTGGTCGAGCATGCCAGGCGCGGCCCACCTCTCGATATCCTCGTCAACAACGCCGGCGTGGCATTCCTGGTACCGTTCGAGACCGTCAGCGAGGACCAGTTCCAGCAATCGTTCGCGCTCAACGTCACGGCGGTATTCTTCCTCACGCAACGGCTGTTGCCGCATCTCGCGCCGGGCGCGGCTTCGGTGATCAACATCTCGTCCTATTTTGCGCACAAGATGATCCCGAAGCGGCCGTCCAGCCTCTATTCGCTGTCGAAGGGCGCGCTCAATTCGCTGACCAAATCGCTCGCCTTCGAGCTCGGGCCGCGCGGCATAAGGGTCAACGCCATCGCGCCCGGCACGGTCGACACAGCGATGCGGCGCAGGTCGATCGAAAACCTGCCGGAAGCCGCGCAAGCCGAGCTCAAGGCCTATGTCGAGCGCAGCTATCCGCTCGGCCGCATCGGCCGGACCAGCGACCTTGCCGGCATCGCGGTCTATCTCGCCAGCGACGAGGCGGCGTGGACCAGCGGCGGTATCTTTGCCATCGACGGCGGGTATACGGCGGGGTGAGGAGCGCGCCCTCCGCCTCCCTTGTGGGAGAAGGAAAAGGCGCGGCTTCAACCGATTTGCATCTCCATCGCCCGCAATCTCCGCTTGAAGGCGTTTGTGCAACGCGATAGGCCGTTTGCAAATTGCAAACCGGAGAGACTTCGTGAGCGCGCCAGAGACCAGAACCGAAACCGACACGTTCGGTCCCATCGAGGTCGCCGCCGACCGCTATTGGGGCGCGCAGGCGCAGCGTTCGCTGGCCAATTTCAAGATCGGCTGGGAGAAACAGCCGGCCTCGATCGTGCGGGCGCTGGGCATCGTCAAGCGGGCGGCCGCCGAAGCCAATATGGAGCTGAAGCGGCTCGATCCGGCGATCGGCAAGGCCATCATCGAGGCCTCCCAGGAGGTCATCGACGGCAAGCTGAACGACCATTTCCCGCTGGTCGTCTGGCAAACCGGTTCGGGCACCCAGTCCAACATGAACGCCAATGAGGTGATTTCCAACCGCGCGATCGAGCTTTTGGGCGGCGTCATGGGGTCGAAGAAGCCGGTGCATCCCAATGACCACGTCAACATGAGCCAGTCGTCGAACGACACCTATCCGACGGCCATGCACATCGCCTGCGCCGAGCGCATCATTCACGACCTGCTGCCGGCGCTGAGACATTTGCATGCGGCACTCGACGCCAAGACCAGGGCTTTCGCCCACATCGTCAAGATCGGCCGCACCCACACGCAGGACGCGACGCCGCTGACGCTCGGCCAGGAATTCTCCGGCTATGCGGCGCAGGTCGCCTCGTCGATCAAGCGCATCGAAATGACCCTTCCCGGCCTGCAGGAATTGGCGCAAGGCGGCACCGCGGTCGGCACCGGCCTCAACGCGCCGGTCGGTTTTGCCGAAAAGGTGGCGGCGCGCATCGCCGCGATCACCGGCATCGATTTCGTCACCGCGCCGAACAAGTTCGAGGCCCTGGCCGCCCATGATTCCATGGTGTTCTCGCACGGCGCCATCAATGCCTGCGCGGCGGCGCTGTTCAAGATCGCCAACGACATCCGCCTGCTCGGCTCCGGCCCGCGTTCGGGCCTCGGCGAATTGTCGCTGCCGGAAAACGAACCGGGCTCGTCGATCATGCCTGGCAAGGTCAATCCGACCCAATGCGAGGCGATGACACAGGTTTGCGTCCAGGTGTTCGGCAACAATGCGGCGATCAGCTTCGCCGGCAGTCAGGGCCATTTCGAACTCAACGTCTACAATCCGCTGATGGCCTATTGTTTTCTGCAATCGGTACAACTGCTGGCCGACGCTTCGGTGTCCTTTACCGACAATTGCGTCGTCGGCATCGAGGCCCGCGAAGACAACATCAAGGCGGCGCTCGACCGTTCGCTGATGCTGGTGACGGCGCTTGCGCCGACGATCGGCTACGACAATGCCGCCAAGATCGCCAAGGCGGCACATAAGAACGGCACCACGCTGCGCGAGGAAGCGCTGGCCACCGGGCTGGTCAGTGAAGCCGACTATGAGCGGCTGGTGCGGCCGGAGGACATGACGCATCCGGGCTAGGCGGCGTGGACAAATTGAGCGGCCTGCAAATCGCTCGTTGTGTGATTTTCATGGCTTTGGTTAGATGAGGCATGGAAGCAGCCACACGCTCCTCTTGGAAAACGCTCCCCCTCCCAGCGCAGCAAGATCGGATAGATCTTGCATTGCTGTATTCGGACGCCGAAGGCGAGAAGATCAGGCTTGGGCACATTCCGCGGGATATGGACGATAAGTGGTTCATATTTTTTGAGAATGGCTGGCTCTATTTTCATCGTTCGTGGACAGGAGCCTGCATCTATGGCCTCCGTCTCGAGGGTTCGCCGAATGGTATTCGTGTGACTGATGCATGGGTCAGCGGGGATAAAGAGTGGTACCAATCGCCCGGCCCTGAGCACGACGCACGTTTGATCCAGCAACTCATCTCCGGCCGCCTGCTATCGTAAGGGTCGACACTCACTGCCAAGCCTTGCGCAGCGGCTATTGGCGAATTCTGAAAGGATTGCTGCCGATCAATGGTCGATACCGCCACCGCCAGATACTGGCTAAAATTTGTCCACGCCGCCTAGGGTGTTGATATGCCTGGATCACAACACCCATGTCCATCGCGAAAACGTTACCTGGGTGAACAATCCGTAACCAATCTGACGTCTTTGGTGAACAGTCGGCCTGCGCTAACTAGGCGGGTATCCCAAGCCGTTTGGCCAAACCCTTCTGGAGAGTTACGCATGTCCACCAACACGTCCACCAACGCTTCGTTTGCCGGTTCCGGAACCGCCGCCGGCGCCTCGGGCACGATCCTGCTCGGCCGCCTCCTGCTTTCTGTCATCTTCCTGCTTTCCGGTTTCGGCAAGCTGACGGCGATTGCCGGCACCGCCGGCTATTTCGGCAGCCTTGGCCTGCCGCTGCCGATGGTGACCGCCATTGTCGTCGGCCTTATCGAACTGCTTGGCGGCCTGGCCATCCTCGTCGGCTTCCAGACCAGGATCGTCGGCTGGGTAATGGCGATCTTCACCGTCGCCACCGCGCTGGTCGCCCACACCGGCTGGGCCGATCAGATGCAGATGATCAATTTCATGAAGAACCTCGGCATTGCCGGCGGCTTCCTCGTGCTCGCCTCCTCGGGCCCAGGCGCGTATTCGATCGACGCCAAGCGCGGCTGAAGCAGTCCAGCGTTTCCTGAACAAAGGGGCGCGGAATTTTCCGCGCCCCTTTTTCGTTGTCGGTTCATATCCGGTGGCTGGAACTCTGCTAGGATCGGTGGCCGATATCGGAGGAGACCATGCCTCGCAATGCGCTGCTCTTGCTTTCCCGGCTGCTGCTCGCCGCGCTGTTCGTGCCGTCCGGCTTCCATGCGCTTGCCGACATCGCCGGCACATCAGGCTATTTCGCCGGCCTCGGCCTGCCGCTGCCGACGCTGGTGGCTTGGGCGACAGGCCTGTTCGAGCTGATCGCCGGGCTGCACATCCTCGCCGGCTTCAAGACGCCGGTCGTGGCGCTGCTGCTCGCTGCCTTCTGCATCGCGGCGGGCTTCCTCGGTCATTATGGCCAGGGCGGCGACGATCCGACGCTGACCTTCATGCATTCACAGATGCTGATGAAGGACATTGCCATAGCAGGCGGTTTCCTGGCGCTGGCAATGGCTGGTGCGGGCGCCTGGTCGGCCGACGGGCGGCTGGTTGCAGCGAGCGTCTAAGCTGCCGCCTGGTTTATTCGGTGTCCAGAAAAACGAACTTTGCGAGACGGCTCACATTGACGGGCCCGCGAAGAGGACGAATATCCCGGCAACCAACAGCTGAAGAACCTGCCTGGATTTCATGGCGTTTCCCTTCCTTCCCCAACGGTCGCGACGCGACAGCGCGGGCGTCTATTTGACAGACATGCTAGGCCCGCCCTCGACCGCCAGCACCAGCCGGCGGTTGGTGACCCTTGCCAGCTGTGCCAGCCGGCCGGCCGGCCGCTCGCCGTAAAGATCGGCCAGCGCTGCCGGCAGCACCAGCGCCAGCACGCCATTGCCGCGGTTTTCCCATTTCAGTCGCGGCATGACGCCGGGCATTGCCGCGCTCAGCAAATAGACGACGCGCAGCAGCGCGGCCAGCACGCGGGCTCGTTCGAGATAGCGCGGTGTCGCCAGCCCGCGGATTTCCGGAGCGGCTTCATTGAACACGCCCTCGTGGCGAAACAGGCTGACAAGCGCCAGGAAGGCGCGGCCGGGATGGTCGACGCCAATAAAAGAGGCGTGAGCGATGATGTTGAGCGATTGCTTGCCGCGATATTCGGGATGGGCACGCCAGCCGATATCGGCAAGCAGGCAGGCGGCGTGGCGGTAGCGCGCCTCATCCCTGGTTTCGTCGATGCCGAAGGCGGCGAACGCCTTGCCGGTCCATTCGACAAGCTCATGCGCGTGGTCGACCGAGCGCGAGCGCAGGCGGGCAAGCTCTTCCGCAGCCGAGATCAGCGGATCACCCTTCTGCTCGGCCTTATCGAGCAGCGAATAGAGAAAGCCCTCGCGCACGCCCAGCGCCGACACGATGATCTTCGACGGCTGCATCGCCGCCATGATCTCCTGCAGCACGATGGCGCCATAGGGTAGCAGCGAGCGGCGGTTCTTGGAGATGCCCTCGATGCCTTTGATCTTGTCGATCTCGGCTTTGGCGACCTGCCGGAGGAAGTTCGCGGCGCTTTCGATGCCGATCTCGTAGTGGTGCATGACGCCGAGCGGGTAGTTGGTCATTTCCATGTGCAGCCGGGCGAGGTTTCGCCAGGTGCCGCCGACTGTGTAGAAGGCCCTGCCCTGCCCGCCCTTCAGCAATTTCGCCCGCGCCAGTTGCTCGCGCGTGATCCTTGCCGCCTGGGCCAGCGAGTTCTTCGCCATGTCCTGCAGGCGCAAGCCGCCCAACGGCAGCGTGATGCCGTCACCGATCGTCTCACCGTTGATGTCGATCAGTTCGAGGCTGCCGCCGCCAAGGTCGCCGGCGATGCCGTTGGCCGGATGGAAACCGGAGATGACGCCGAGTGCCGAATAATGAGCTTCCTCGCGACCGCTCAGCACCTGGATCTCGGTCCTGAGCACATCCTCGGCGCGGTGGATGAAGTCGGGGCCGTTGACCGCCTCACGAGCGGCGGCGGTCGCCAGCACATACATGCGCTCGGCGCCGGCCTGGTCGGAGAGCGCGCGGAAGCGGCGGAACTCTTCCATCGAACGCGTCACCGCCTCGGGATCGAGCTTTCCGGTCGAAACGATGCCGCGGCCGAGGCCGGCCAGCATCTTTTCGTTGAACAGCAAGGTCGGCGAGCGCGCCAGCCCCTCATAGATCACAAGACGGATCGAGTTCGACCCGATATCGATGATGGACAGCGGTCGGCGGTCCTGGAGCCGGCCCTGGGACGCTGAAATCATCAGCCCGTCGCTGCGTTCTGTTTCTTGCGGCGTTTGAACTGCGCGATGCGCTTGGGCGCATGCGACTTCAACGCATCGCCCCGTCCGGACAGGCTCGGATTGGTCATGAAATATTCCTGCGCGTTGAACGGTTCCTCGCCCTCCTCCAGCACGACGCGCCGGGAGGTTCCATCAGCCAATACGTCGAAACTTTGCTGGTTGTCCATGATGTTGCCGAGCATGATCTGGCCGAGCACCTGCTCATGCACAGTTGGATTGGTGATCGGCACCATGGTCTCGACGCGGCGGTCGAGATTGCGCGGCATCAGATCGGCCGAGGAGATGTAGACAATCGCCCCGTCCGAGGGCAAGCCGTGGCCGTTGCCGAAGCAATAGATGCGGCTGTGCTCGAGGAAGCGGCCGACGATCGACTTCACCCTGATGTTCTCCGATAGGCCGGGCACCTGCGGTCTCAGGCAGCAGATGCCGCGCACGACGAGATCGATCTCGACGCCAGCGCGGCTGGCATCGTAGAGCGCGTCGATGACGATCGGGTCGACCAAGGCGTTCATCTTCATCCAGATGCGGGCCGGTCTGCCCTCCAGCGCGTGGCTGATCTCATCCGAAATGTGCTGGAGGATGCGGTCGCGCAGCGTGAACGGCGAGATGGCCAGCCGCATCTGCTCGGCCGGCTCGGCATAGCCGGTGATGAAGTTGAACAACTGGGCGACATCGCGCGCGATTGTCGGGTCGGTGGTGAAGAAGGACAGATCGGTGTAGATGCGGGCGGTGACCGGGTGGTAGTTGCCGGTGCCCAGATGCACGTAATTGCGCAGCCTGCCGTCCTCGCGCCGCACGACCAGCGACATCTTTGCGTGGGTCTTCAGTTCGAGAAAGCCAAAGACGACCTGGACGCCGGCGCGCTCGAGGTCGCGCGCCCAGCGGATGTTGGCCTCCTCGTCGAAGCGCGCCTTGAGCTCAACGAGGGCGGTCACCGACTTGCCGGCCTCGGCGGCGTCGACCAACGCGCGTACGATAGGGCTGTCGTTGGAGGTGCGGTAGAGCGTCTGCTTGATCGCCACCACTTCCGGGTCGGCCATTGCCTGGCGCAGAAACTGCACCACCACGTCGAAGGATTCGTAAGGGTGGTGGACGATGATGTCCTTCTCGCGGATCGCGGCAAAACAGTCGCCGCCATGCTCGCGGATGCGCTCGGGAAAGCGCGGATTGTACGGCGTGAACTTCAGATCGTCGCGGGCGACGGCGACGATCTCCGATATCTGGCTGAGCGCCAGCGGACCGGTGAGCACGCTGATGCGGCTGGCCGAGACGCCGAGCTCGCCGGCGACGAAATCGCGCAATTCGGCCGGCATCGACCTGTCGAACTCGATGCGGATGACCGAGCCGCGGCGTCGCCGCTTCAGCGCCGTCTCGAACAGCCGCACCAGATCCTCTGATTCTTCCTCGACCTCGATATCGCTGTCGCGGATAATGCGGAACGTGCCGGAGCCCTTGACCTCATAGCCGGGGAACAGCTTGCCGATATAGAGACTGACCGCCTCTTCGAGTGGAATGAAGCGGACATGATGCTTGCGATCCGGCAAGCGGATGAAGCGCCTCAGCGCCACCGGCAGGCGCAAAAGCGCGCTCATTTCCTCGCCGTTCTTGCGGTGGCGCAATTGCAGCGCCATCGAGAAACCGAGGTTGGGAATGAACGGGAACGGATGCGCCGGGTCGATCGACAGCGGGGTCAGGACCGGAAATACCTGCTCCTGGAAATGGTCCTCGAGCCAGGTCTTCTCGTCCTTGGTCAGCGCATCGCGGGTGATGCTTTCGATGCCCTGTTTGTCGAGCAGCAGCATCAGCGCCGAAAGGCTGTTCTGCTGGTCCTCCTGCAGGCGCTCGACCTCGCGCAGCAATTGTTCGAGCTGCTGCTCGGGAGTGCGCCCATCCGGGCTCTTCAGCACGATGCCCTCGCGCACCTGGCCGGCAAGACCGGCGACGCGGACCATGAAGAACTCGTCGAGGTTGGCGGCCGATATCGACAGAAAGCGCACGCGCTCGAGCAGCGGATGATTTGCGTTCAGCGATTCCTCGAGCACGCGCCGGTTGAATTGCAGCCAGGAAAACTCGCGATTGACGAAGCGGTCGGGATTGCCGCCTTCGCGGCTCGCGGCCTCGACGGTGATGAATTCGTTCTGGACCGGCTTCAGTTCGTTCATGGTTTCCGCTCTTCCCACACCGTTCGACGACCACAGCCTTAACCGGCTCAACTTATCCTCTGACAGGCTTTTGCGACAGTTTCATTTCATCGATCTTGCAAAGAGATGGGTTATGATCCAGATGCAATCGACAAGATCAGGAGACGACGATGGCAGGCGGTTCCATTCCCCATTTCCAGAACGATGCGGGCTATCCGGCAATCGACATCGGCGTCAAGGAATTCATGTGCACCGGCGCCAATCCGCCTTTCGACCATCCGCATGTATTTCTCGATATGGGCGACGACAATGAAAAAGTCTGCCCCTATTGCTCGACGCTCTATCGCTATTCGCCCAAGCTGAAGGCATTGGAAACGCAGCCGCCAGGCTGCCTCTATATCGACCAGGCCGCCTGATTCTTCCGCGACAAGCCTGATGCGAGAAACGCAGTCCCGGCAGGTGGTCATCGCCGGGGCGGGCGTCGCCGGGCTGACCGTGGCACTGGCCTTTGCCGAGCGCGGCTATCGGATAAAACTGTTCGAACAGGCGCAGCATCTCGAGGCTGCCGGCGCCGGTATCCAGCTTTCACCCAACGCGACATGCATCCTTCGACAATTCGGCGTACTCGATCGGCTGCTGCCGACGGCGGTGCGGCCGGAGGCGGTCGTGCTCAAGGATGCCGTCACGCTTCGCGAGCTGGCGCGCGTACCGCTTGGCCAGGTGGCTGAAACGCGCTGGGGAGCACCCTATCTCGTCGCCCACCGTGCCGATCTGCAGTCAGCGCTGATGGAGCGGATAGCCGAGCGGTCCGAGGTCGAGCTTGTCACTGGTGCCCGCGTCGGCGGCGTCGCAACCGGACCGAATGGCATCACCGCAACAGTCGAGATTGCCGGCACGACCATCGAAGCCGAAGCATCGTTGCTGGTCGGAGCCGATGGCGTCTGGTCGTCGGTGCGAGAAACGCTCGCCCGCGAGGGGGCCGATTTCCGGAGAAGCAGCTTCTCGGGCGAGCTTGCCTGGCGCGCAACGGTGGCCGCGGACAGCCTCGCCGGACAAGCCTTCAGGGTGATCGGTGCGCCCGATTGCGTTACCACATTCCTCTATCCAGGCTTCCATATGGTCGCCTATCCGGTCAGCCGTGGCGCGGTCTTCAACCTTGCGGCCTTCACCAAGGGCGAGCGCATCGCCGAGAGCTGGTCGGGGCATGCCGACCCCGCCATCCTCGCCAACGCCATGCGCGGTACCGCGCCGGCGCTGGTCCGTCTGGCGAGCGAGGCCGCGCCATGGACGGCATGGCCGATCCATACCGTCGAGCGGCGGCGGTGGACGACGCCGCAGGGCATAGCGCTGATCGGCGATGCGGCGCATGCGATGACGCCGTTTGCCGCACAGGGAGCGGCGATGGCGATCGAGGACGCGGTAACCCTTGCCGGTTTCGTTGCCACCTCGCCTGCCGACCTCAGCAGCGCGCTTGTCGCCTGGGAACAGGCGCGGCGGCCGCGCGTAGCCCAGGTCGCCCGCCGCGGCGCCATCAACCGCCTCGCCTGGCATGCGGCCGGGCCGGTGGCGATGGCCCGCAACCTGTTCCTGGCGATGCGCTCACCCGAAAAACTCGCCGCTGATCTCGACTGGCTCTACGGCTGGCGGGCGGACGCTCGGCGGTCCTAAGTCATCGGAGGCTTGTCAATTGTAAAGCCGCATCGACAGGCTCAGCGAGGCCGGCAGCGGGTTCCACCAGCCGGTGCGCAGGCCGGCGGCGCGCAGTGCCGCCGCCGCCCAGGTGTTGCAGCCGACCAGCGCGTTGAAATGGCCATTGGCTTCGAAGAAACGATCGAAACGGGAATAGGCCGCATTCTCGATCGACATGGCCCCGTTCGGTCCCTGCTGAAAACTCGCCGCAATGAAATCGAGCAGCGCCGCCAAGCGTTCCTCACTTACGTCGAAGCCGGCGACGTCGGGATGCGGCTCGGCGATTTCGCCTGAAATGTCGACATGCATCACCGAGGCATCGACGGTCAGCGCCTTCATCACCGGCACTGCCTTCAGTTCCGACCAGGTCGGCGTCTCGAGATAGAAGGCGCGGCCGCCCCAGCCCAAGACGATGTAGCGGACCTCCGCCATGTCGGCCGGAATGCCGGCATCGACCAGGAAGTGGAAGCGCCGGCGCACATCGTCGTCGACCGGGATGGCGATGTCGGTGTGGATCGGGTTTTTCAGCACCAGGATGCGGTGGCTTGCGCCGATCGGATCGGCAGCGGCCGCCGGCCAGAGCGGGCGCGGCAGCAGCGTGCCCAGCGCCACCGCAAGGACTGCTGCAACGACCAGCAGGCCGAGAAAACGAGCAAGCTTCTTCATGGGGAACGCGTAGACCAAGCAATGTTCAAGGTGAAGCCTCTCCGGAAATTGCACAGCTGACTTAAAGCTTGACGCGTATCCTCCCGGGGAGGATATGCAGAGGCATGTCAGATCACCTCCACGCTTCGCATCCTTCCATCATAAAGCGCCTGAAGCGCGCGCAAGGCCACCTTGCGGCGGTGCTGGCGATGATCGAGGCGCATCGCCCTTGCGTTGATCTGGCGCAGCAGCTTCATGCCGTCGAACGAGCCATCAGCAGCGCCAAGCGCGAGCTGATCAACGATCACATCGAGCATTGCCTGACGGACAGCGTCGAAACCGGCGGCAACTCGCTGGCGGAACTCAAGCAGCTGGCGAAATATCTATGAATGCCATCGCAGCCCGCATTCTGGAATGGCTCGGGTTCGGCTCGCACGCCGCACATCATCACGGCGGTCACGGTCCGCACGGCCACAGCCATGGCGTCATCGATGCGACAATTGCCACCACCGATCGGGGCATCTGGGCAATCAAATGGTCGTTCGCGATCCTGGCGATCACCGCAGCATTGCAGATGGTCGTGGTTGTGCTGTCGGGGAGCGTGGCATTGCTGGCCGATACGATCCATAACATCGGCGATGCGACCACGGCGATCCCGCTATGGATTGCGTTCGTGCTGGCGCGGCGCAAGCCGTCGCGGACCTTCACCTATGGCTTGGGCCGGGTCGAGGATCTGGCCGGCATCACCATCATGCTCATCATCCTGTTCAGCGCTGTAGTCGCCGCGTACCAAGCCATCGACAGGCTGATCAATCCACACATTGTGACCCATCTCGGCTGGCTGACTGCGGCGGGCGTTGTCGGCTTCCTCGGCAACGAGGCGGTTGCCGTGTTCCGTATCCGCGTCGGCCGCGAAATCAACAGCGCGGCACTGATTGCCGACGGCTATCACGCCCGCACCGACGGACTTACCAGCCTTGCCGTGGTCATCGGAGCCATCGGCGTCTGGCTCGGCTTTTCCTTGGCCGACCCGATTGTCGGCCTGCTGATCACGATTGCGATCTTCGGTATCGTCTGGCAATCGGCCCGCTCGGTGCTGACCCGCATGCTGGATGGAATCGAACCCGGTGTGATGGATGAAATCCGACATGCCGCCGAGCACGTTCCGGGCGCACGCATTGTCGATGCCAAGGCGCGCTGGATCGGTCATAGATTGCACGCCGACATCGCAATTGCCGCAGACGAAACCCTGCCGCTCTCGGAAGCGAACAACATCGCGGCAGCGCTGAAGGACGAACTGTCCCAGCATATGCCGGCCTTGGCTGCGGCGAATGTGCGGTTTTCAACCGAACGTGGAGAGAACGACCATCCGCACCCTCACGAGACGTGCATGACGAAAACCACGGCCACGAGCACTGACGCTCCTTTTTAGACGGCTACGGTCAGGTGACATCGATGACGACCATCAGCCCGCCTCCGCCCTTCTCCTCGACATTGTTGTTCGTGGTGTGATGCGGGATGTGGCAATGGATCAGCCATTTGCCCGGACGCTGCGCCTTCCAGATCACGTCGTAGCGCTGACCCGGCCCGACATTGACCGTATCGGCAAGGAAACGACCCGAGGCAGCGATCGTTTCGCCGTCGCGGGCAACGACCTCGAACGGTCCGCCATGGATATGCATCGGATGGATGAAGCCGTTGTTGGTGCCGATGAACCGCACCTTGAGCGTCTCGCCAACCTTCATCGGGATCGTCTCGGTCGAGGGATAGGCCTTGCCGTTAATGGTGAAGAAATTCGGCATGCCGCCGTCCATCGGCATCGACGGGTAGGTCAGCCCTTCCCGCACCAGCCATTCCTGAAGCTCGATGACGTAATCATGGTCGGCCGCGACCTCGTCGGCGGGATTGGCGGGATCGATGATCAGCGCACCGTAGAGGCCGAGCGCCTGGGTCCGGTCCGGCTTGGCATGGGGGTGATAGAAATAGGTTCCGTGCTGGGTTGCGGTGAATTCGTATGAATAGGATTGCCCGGGCTCGATCGGCGCCTGGGTGATCTCGGCCGGCCCATCCATCTGGTTCGGCAGGATCAAGCCATGCCAATGCACCGTCGTTTCCTCAGGCAGGCCGTTGGTGACGTTGATCCTGACCCGATCGCCCTGGCGAAGGTGAATTCGCGGACCGGGAATCTGGCCATTATAGGCATAGGCGTCGACCGCAACGTCCGGCAGGATCTGCCAGCGGACCACCGAAGGCCTGAGCTCGAATACCTTGACGCCTTTCTCAATTCGAAACGGCAGGTCCTGGTCACCCCTTGTCGACAGACCATAAGAGGTGGCCACGAGGCGCGGATCGGTGGCGGCCATGTCGCGCATTGCGTCGGCCGGCGTGTCGCGATCCATGATCATGCCTCGCGGCATGATCACCCCGCCGACGTCGCGTGCCGACAGCGTCAGGTTCAGCCAGTTCGCCGGCGCGACCATGCCGATGGCGAGCGCCAGCAGGGAGACGGCACCCAGGGCAGCGACCTGCGGCGTCGTGGCATCTGTCTCCATGTGATGGCCGCCGCCTTTGCCTTTGTGGGAAGCCATATCGTGGCGCTGCCCGCGATGGCCGCTGGCGTCGGCCTGCTGCATTTGCATCTGCGCATGTTGCCTCGTGGCAGGCTGCTCCCGGCCATCGATGCCGGCTGCCTGCGCGCGCTGCGTCATCAGCCCGTGCTTCAGCCCCCGCGCGACCAGCCAGACATTGGCCGGGTAGGCAAGCGCAAAGCCGGCGATGACGCCGATCGACATCACGCCCCAGAACAACAGCTCCGTCGGTTCCATCGCGCGCATGTCGCGGCCCATCATCAGGAAGCTCATGACCGGTGCCATGCCGGCCATCATGAAGTTCATAGAGATGAACTCGGGCAGGAAGCTCTTGCGCACGTTCTCCCAATAGGTGCCGCCCATCATCGATTTCATGAACAGCGATTGGAAGATGAACAGGCCGAAGGCAAAGCCGGCCAGATATTCGACGATCAGGTCGATCCACATCGGCAGGCCGAGCGCCGCCGTGACGGCGGCGGCAAGAATGATGCCGGTGGCATCGCCGGCGACGCAGTGGATGGTGGAGCCGACGCCCTGCTTCCAGAGCGGCCGGGTGAAGAGTTCATGCTCGCCCGGCCGAGGCTCCTTGTCGGCGAGCACGTAGAGCAGCAAGCCGACCGGACCCATATAGAGGGTGACCAGAATGAAGCCCCATTTCATCACCACCGGCTCGGGATTGTTGCGATATTGGTCGAAGCCGACATAAAGCGTCGAAACCAGCGCCAGCGCGAACCAGACGACGAGGAAATAATCGATCGGTTGGATGAGCATCAGGGTGAACCCGTGACCTGCCGCCGCACGCGCCCACGCGGCTCGCTATACAACTCCCAATGGCAATGAACGCAGCCGGCGCGCTTATGATCCGCGCCGGCCTTAGTTACCAGGTTGCAACGTGACCACTCGAACGACCTGAAGCGCGCTTGCTATCTTCTCGCGCAGTGCACGGTCAGCGCTCGTCGAATACGCGCGAAGCCAGCAAGACAGAGGCTTGATCCGCCGCTCTTGTCCGAACCGGGGTACAGGATCAGTGCAGGATCTGGGACAGGAACAGCTTCGTGCGCTCATGGCGCGGGTGGTCGAAGAACTCGGCCGGCGTGTTCTGCTCGACGATCTGGCCTTGGTCCATGAAGATCACCCGGTTGGCGACTTTGCGCGCAAAGCCCATCTCGTGGGTGACGCAGAGCATGGTCATGCCTTCCTCCGCCAGCCCGACCATCGTCTCCAGCACTTCCTTGATCATTTCCGGATCGAGAGCCGAGGTCGGCTCGTCGAACAGCATGATGCGCGGGTTCATGCACAGCGAGCGGGCGATCGCCACGCGCTGTTGCTGGCCGCCGGAAAGCTGGCCGGGATATTTGTTGGCCTGTTCCGGGATCTTGACACGCTTGAGGAAATGCATGGCGATTTCCTCGGCCTGTTTGCGCGGCATCTTGCGCACCCAGATCGGCGCCAGCGTGCAATTCTCCAGAATGGTCAGATGCGGGAAAAGGTTGAAGTGCTGGAACACCATGCCGACCTCGCGGCGCACCTCGTCGATCTTCTTCAGATCGTTGGTCAGTTCCTTGCCGTCGACGATGATCTTGCCCTTCTGGTGTTCCTCCAGCCGGTTGATGCAGCGGATCATCGTCGATTTGCCGGAGCCCGACGGGCCGCAGATGACGATGCGCTCGCCGCGCATCACCTTTAGATTGATGTCCTTCAGCACATGGAATTCGCCGTACCATTTGTGCATGGCGATGATGTCGATGGCGACATCGGTGGTGGAAATGTGCATCTTGGCGGCATTGACCTTGATCTCTTCCGCGCTGACGGCGTTTTCTATGGCCATGACAAGGTCCCCTTTTTAGCGTTTGTGGCCGGTGTCGAGACGGCGTTCCGTGTACATTGAATAGCGCGACATGCCGAAGCAGAACAGCCAGAAGATGAATGCCGCGAACACCAGGCCGGACCTGGCCGTCTGCGGCGTCGCCCAATTGGCGTCGGAGAAGTTCTGCTTGACGATGCCGAGGAGGTCGAACATCGAGATGACGATGACCAGGCTGGTGTCCTTGAACATGCCGATGAAGGTGTTGACGATGCCGGGAATGACCAGCTTCAGCGCCTGCGGCATGACGACCAGGCCCATCTTCTGCCAGTAGCTGAGGCCGAGCGAATCGGCGCCCTCATACTGGCCTTTGGGGATCGCCTGCAGGCCGCCACGCACCACTTCGGCCATGTAGGCGGCGGCAAACAGCGACACGCCGATCAGCGCGCGCAGGAACTTATCGAAGCTGACGCCGGCCGGCAGGAACAGCGGCAGCATCACGCTGGCAAAGAACAGCACCGTAATCAGCGGGATGCCGCGTACCGTCTCGATGAAGATCACGCACAGCAGCTTGACGATCGGCATGTTCGAGCGCCGGCCGAGCGCCAGCACGATGCCGATCGGCAGCGACACGGCAATACCGACGAAGGACAGGCTGAGCGTCACCAGCAGTCCACCCCAACGCGACGTCTCGACATGGGGCAGGCCGAATAGGCCGCCGACCAACAGAACGAAGGCGACGACCGGCAGTACAAGAAAGAGAAGAATGGCATTCAGCCCCTTGCGCGGTACGCGCGGAATGAGCAGCGGCACCAACAGCGCCACGAACAGGATGGCCACCACGATCGGCCGCCAACGCTCCTCGATAGGATAGGTGCCGAACATGAACTGGCCGAACTTGGCGTTGACGAATGCCCAGCAAGCACCGGTCCAGCCATCCGGCTGGATGCCGCCTTGCGCCACGGTGGCGCAGACCGAGCGGTCCGGTCCGGTCCACTGGGCGTTGATGAAGGCCCAATTGATGACTTGGGGCAGGATTATAGCGACCAGCGCGATGCCGACGATGGTGAGAATGGTGTCGCCCGTGGTGGCAATCAGGTTCTTGCGGATCCAGGCGGTGAGGCCACGCTCGCTCGACGGCGCCGGTTGGGCCAGCGCCATCTCCGTCCGCACCCAGGACATGTCGTGTTCCTGCATGGCCCTACCTCTCCACCAGCGCCATCCTGGCATTGACGACGTTCATGATCGCCGACGTGATCAGGCTTAGCGCGAGATAGACAGCCATCATGATCACCACGCCTTCAACCGCCTGCCCGGTCTGGTTCAAGACAGTGCCGGCAGTCGCCGTCAGGTCCGGATAGCCGATGGCGATGGCGAGTGAAGAGTTTTTGGTCAAGTTCAGATACTGGCTGGTCAGCGGCGGAATAACGATGCGCATCGCCTGCGGCACGACGACAAGCCTGAGGATCGATCCCGAGCGCAGCCCAAGTGCCGCGGCCGCCTCGGTCTGGCCCGTGCTGACGCCCCTGATGCCGGCGCGCACGATCTCGGCGATGAAGGCGGCCGTATAGCAGGACAACGCCAGATAGAGTGACAGGAACTCCGGTCTGACCTGAAAGCCACCGACCAGGTTGAAAGTCGATTGCTTCGGGAATTCGAAGCTCAGAGGAAAGCCGCTCAGCGCGTAGGCCAGCAGGGGCAGGCCGACAATCAACGCTATCGATGTCCAGAGCACCGGGAATGGCTGACCCGTCGCCATCTGCCGCTGCCGCGCCTTGCGGGCGACGAACCAGGCCATGGCAATGCCGAGGAGCAGGGCGACCAGGATCAGCCAGGAGCCCTCGCCCCAGACAGCGCGCGGAAAATAGAAGCCGCGCTGGTTGAGAAAGGAGCCGAACGGCAAATTAATGCTCTCGCGCGGCGGCGGCAGCACGGCGAGCACGCCGGAATACCAGAAGAAGATGACCAGCAGCGGCGGGATGTTGCGGAAGACCTCGACATAGACCGTGCAGATCTTCCTGATCAGCCAGTTGCGCGACAGTCGGCCAATGCCGACGATGAAACCGATGATGCTGGCGGTAATAATGCCGACGACAGCCACGATCACGGTGTTGATGAAGCCGACCAGGATGGCTCGGAAATAAGTCGAATCCGACGAATAAGCGATGGCGCTTTCGCTGATGTCGAAGCCGGCGCGGCCCTTGAGAAAGCCGAAACCGGAAGCGATGTGCAAGCGCGTCAAATTGACGATGACATTGTGGGTAACCCACCAGACCCCCGCTACCAACAGGACGAGGACCAGCGCTTGAAAGAATATACCGCGGACACGAGGATCATTAATGAGGGAACCGCGGCTTGGCCCCTCGCGAAGAACTTCCTGCGATGCCATTCGACAGTCCCCTGGAAAGAGAGACCGGAAGGCAGACGATCTGCCTTCCGAATCCATTTTCGATCAGCGGATCGGCGGAGCGTATTGCAGACCACCCTTGGTCCACAGCGCGTTGATGCCGCGCGCGATCTTCAGCGGGCTGCCCGAGCCGACATTGCGCTCGAACATCTCGCCGTAATTGCCGACGGCCTTGACGATGTTGACGACCCAGTCGTTGGAGACGCCGAGATCGGTGCCGATCTTGGTGTCGGCTTCCTGGCCGAGCACGCGCTTGATCTCGGGACTGTCCGAGTTCTTCATCTCGTCGACATTGGCCTTGGTGATGCCGAGTTCCTCGGCGTCGAGCAACGCGAAATAGGTCCACTTGACGATGTGGTACCATTGGTCGTCGCCCTGGCGTACGGCCGGCCCAAGCGGTTCCTTGGAGATGATCTCGGGCAACACGACGTGGTCGGCCGGCGCACCGAGCGTCAGGCGGATGCCATAGAGGCCCGACTGGTCGGTGGTGTATACGTCGCAGCGGCCGGCGTCATAGGCGGCGTTAACCTCTTCCAGCTTTTCGAAGACGACAGGATTGTACTCCATCTTGTTCGACTTGAAATAGTCGGCAAGGTTGAGCTCGGTCGTGGTACCGCTCTGCACGCAGACCGCCGCGCCCGAAAGCTGCAGCGCCGAGTTCACGCCCGGAAGCTTCTTGGCGTTGATCATGAAGCCCTGGCCGTCATAATAAGTCGTGCCGATGAAGTTCAGGCCGAGTGCGGTGTCGCGATTGATGGTCCAGGTGGTATTGCGCGACAGGATGTCAATCTCGCCCGACTGCAGAGCGGTAAACCGCTCCTTGGCACTGAGCGGTGTAAACTTCACCTTGGTGCCATCGCCGAACACGGCGGCCGCCACAGCGCGACAGAAGTCCGCGTCGATGCCTTGCCACTCACCCTTGTCGTCCGGCGCCGAGAAGCCGGCCAGACCGGTCGAGACGCCGCATTGGATGAAGCCCTTCGCTTTGACATCGTCGAGCGTGGCCGCCGAAGCCGCCGAAGCCGCGAATCCAAACGCGGCGGCGCCCAAAATGCCGATTGCAATGTGTTTCATGACCCACAGACCCTTTTCTGTTTTTTCCAGGCGAACCTGACTTTTTCCCGTGTGAACGCAGCTATGTATCCCGGCCCATTACCGGAATCGCGCATCGTAACCGACGCGCTGCCTCCCATTCACGAACAACATCGAAGGCGATTATTCCTGTGAGGTCAAGGAAAATGACCAAATCCGAAAGACTTTGAAAACCAACCGCCTGAAATGCCTGAAATTGCAGACAAACGCGCTCGCAAATTGGTCAGCGCGCCAATTAAGCCGGCAAAGTCCGACCGTGACTTGCCAAGCGCACCTGGCAGCCGTTCAGAGGATCTACGGCGCATTGCTGAATTGGCACATTCAAGACCTTGGCCTGGCGATTGCGGTGCGGTTGCGCGGCCAATGCCGCCGCACTATGGCTAACGACCAACCCATGGGACGAAAAGCAATGGCAAAAGACGGCAGCGAGATGGGCGTCAACACGCGGCTCGCCCATTCCGGCAACAACCCGCATGACTATTTCGGCTTCGTCAATCCGCCGGTGGTGCATGCCTCGACCGTGCTCTATCCCAATGCGGCGGCGATGGCTTCACGCAGCCAGAGATACACCTACGGCACGCGCGGCACGCCGACCACCGATGCGCTGAACAGCGCGATCGATGCGCTGGAAGGTTCGGCAGGCACGGTCGCGGTACCGTCCGGCCTGGCGGCGGTGATGCTGCCGCTGCTCGCCTTCCTGTCGGCCGGCGATCATCTGCTGATCGTCGATTCCGTTTATCATCCGACCCGCAACTTCGCCGACACGATGCTGAAGCGGCTGGGCATCGAGGTCGAGTATTACGAACCGCGCATCGGCGCCGGCATCGCGGCGCTGATCAAGCCCAACACCAAGGTGGTGTTCACCGAATCGCCGGCCTCCAACACTTTCGAGGTGCAGGACATGTCGGCCATCGCCAAGGCAGCACATGCCGCCGGCGCCATCGTCATGATGGACAACACCTGGGCGACGCCGCTCTACTTCCGCCCGCTCGACCACGGCGTCGACATCTCGATCCACGCGGCGACGAAATACCCGGCCGGCCATTCCGACGTGCTGCTCGGCACGGTGTCGGCCAATGCAGCTTGCTGGAATCAGCTTTGCGAGACGTTCAACACGATGGGCTGCTGCGCCGGACCGGACGACGTCTACCAGGTGCTGCGCGGCCTGCGCACGATGGGCGTGCGGCTGGAGCATCATCAAAAGAGCGCGCTTTCCCTCGCCGGCTGGTTGGAGGGTCAGCCCGGCGTAGCGCAGGTGCTGCATCCGGGGCTGCCCAGTCATCCCGACCACGCTATGTGGAAGCGCGATTTTTGCGGATCGAGCGGCATCTTCTCGATCGTTCTCGCGGGCGGCGGGCAGAAGCAGCAGCACGCCTTCCTCGACGCGTTGAAGTTTTTCGGCCTCGGCTATTCCTGGGGCGGCTATGAGAGCCTTGCCGTGCCGGTATTCCTTGGCGACCGCACAATCGCCAAGGGCCCGTATGACGGGCCGCTGGTGCGCCTGCAGATCGGGCTCGAGGATGTCGAGGATTTGAAGGCCGACCTGGCGCGCGGGCTGGCGGCGGCCGCTGAGGCCTGAGCCAGCACCTTTCCAGACTGAGTCAGAAAATCGGCGTAACAGCCTGGAAAAATTGCGATCCTGAGCGATATCACGGCGTCCGATCGGCGGGCTCTACAAAACAGGGGCGGCGGCGTGGTGAAGGCGGTAGAATAGCCTCTGCCGGCGCTTGAAACGGATCGAGGCTGGCCGGCGGAATCGGTCGGGAACCTTTTGTCGGCCGATGCATCCAATATCCGATGAGAAGCCTATCAGGAGATCGGCCATGCCTGCTGCGTTGACGGCAACGCCCGCCGCTTCCGGCGATATGCAGCTTGTCGGCCGCGCGCTGGCACGTGATGGCGATGCATTCCGCACCATCATCAAGACGCACAACCAAAGGCTCTACCGCATCGCCCGCGGCGTTGTGCGGAACGACAGCGAGGCCGAGGACATCGTCCAGGAGGCCTATCTCAGCGCCTTTGCCCATCTCGAGTCCTTTCGCGGCGATGCCTCGCTCGCCACATGGCTGTCGCGTATCGTCATCAACGAAGCCCTCGGCCGCTTGCGCAAAAGGCGGCGAATGGTAGCGATGCCAGAAAACCCGCAAGCCGAAATCATCCGGTTTCCCTTCAACCCGAGCGACGATCCGGAGCGGACGATGGCGCAACGGCAGATCCTTGAGCTTGTCGAACGGGCAACCGACAGTCTTCCCGATGTCTACCGGATGGTGTTCGTGGCGCGCGTCATCGAGGGATTGAGCATCGAGGAAACCGCCGAACTGCTTGGCGTGCGACCAGAAACCATCAAGACCCGGCTGCACCGCGCCCGCGCGCTGGTGCGCAAGGCGCTGGACGACCAGATCGGCCCGGTGCTGCTCGACGCCTTTCCGTTCGCGGGCCGGCGCTGCGAACGGCTGACCAATGCCGTGATGCAGCGGCTTGGTCTTTCCGGATAGGCCGCGGCGATTTTCGCGGGAACGTTTTCCCGTGACCTGCATCCAATGAGCATCACTGAAAACGAAGCCCGATGCAGTTCCGCGTCGGGGCGAAGGAGAGCATCATGTTTATTCGATCGACCACGGCACTGGCCGCAATTTTCCTGCTTGGCGCGGCGCCCTTGTCGCAAGCTGCCGACAAACCGACCGACCCGCAGATCGCACATATCGCCTACACAGCGGGCGTGCTTGACGTCGAGGCGGCCAAGCAGGCGCTGAAGAAATCGAAAAACAAGGAGGTCGTGGATTTCGCCAAGGACATGGTGCGAGATCACGAGGCGGTCAACAAACAGGCTCTCGAGCTGGTCAAGAAGCTCAAGGTCACGCCTGAGGACAATCCGACCAGCAAGGCGCTGACCAAGGCGGCGGCCGAGGAACGTGCCAAGCTTGCCAAGCTCAAGGGCGCGGCGTTCGACAAGGCCTATGTCGCCAGCGAGGTGGCCTACCACAAGCAGGTCAATGGCGCGCTCGAAACTCTGCTGATCCCGTCCGCCAGCAATGCCGAACTGAAGAGCCTGCTGGAAACCGGCCTGAAAATATTCCAGGGCCACGAACAGCACGCCGAACACGTCGCCGGCATGCTGAAGTGAGGATCGAGCCAATGATGTCGAGGCGGCATCTGTGGGTTGCTCTGGCATTGGCCATGGGTGCCGCGCCGGCCAAGGCCGAAACCATCGAGGTGACGATCGAGAAGCTTGTGTTTTCGCCGGCGAAGGTCGAGGCGAAGGTCGGCGACACGATCAGGTGGGTAAACAAGGACGTGTTCGCCCACACGGCAACCGTCAACGGCGCCTGGGAAGTGATGATCCCGCCGAAGAAGGCGGCGAGCCTGACGGTGAAGAAGGCGGAATCGGTCGATTATTTCTGCCGCTTCCATCCCAACATGAAAGGCCATCTGACGGTGACATCGCCCTGACCGGCTAATGCATGCCGCGCAAAAGTGTGCAGCGGTTTTGCGATAACGACATGATGAAAAAGAGCCTAATGCGCGCCGCATGAGGTGGGTCGAATGCGACGCGCTTCTAGGCCGCCAGCCATGCCGTCCCGGCAAGAAGGGTGACCAGCGTCAACGGCAGGCCGACCTTGAAGAAGGCGATGAAGCCCAGCGGTTTACCGGAGACCCGCGCGTGCTCGGCAACGATCAGATTGGCGACCGAGCCGAGCAACGTGAAATTGCCGGCCAGCGTCGAGCTCATGGCGACGACCAGCCAGGCCCGCTCGGGGTTTTCCAGTCCGGGCACGAACGGCTTCAGCGCCAGCACGGCCGGGACATTGCTCATGATGTTGGACAGCACCGCGGTGAAGCCGGACAGCCGCCACACATCATTCAGCCCAAGGTCTTTTGCCGAAGCGACGATGTCGGGCGTAAGCAGCGTCTTCTCGGCTCCGGCGACGACGATGAACAGCCCGGCGAACATGAACAGCAGCGGCCCATCGATCTCGCGATAGATGCGCTCAGGTTTGATGGCGCGGGTCAGCAACAGAATCGCGCCGCCGATCAGCGCCGCCTTGGCAACCGGAACGCCGGCAAAGAAGGCGATGGCCAAACCGATACAGACGACCACCGCCTTCAGCACCTGTCCCGGCAGCATGCGGCCTCGGTAGACTTCGGGGCTGAGCTCGGCCTTGCGCGAAAACTCGGCATGGTAAACGATGCGAATGATGACGATGACGGCGACGAGGCCGAACAGGGCCACCGGCGCAAGCGCCGCCGAGAAGGCCGGATAGGAAATCCCCGACAGGGCGCCGATGACCATGTTCTGCGGATTGCCGGTGATGGTCGCGACACTGCCGCAATTGGATGCGGTCGCCGTGGCGATCAGATAGGGAACCGGGTTGCGGTTGATGACGCGGGTGACATGGACGACGATCGGCGCCATGACCAGGCAGATAGCGTCGTTGACGAGGAATGCCGACAGGAGGCCGGTCAACAGCGTCACCATCACCAGCAGCATGAATGGTGCATGCGCATGCTCGATGGCGAACCCCCCGAGCGCGCGAAAGGCGCCGGACACTTTCAGATGCGCCACGACGATCATCATGCCGAGCAGAAGCGTGATGGTGTCGAAGCTGATGGCGCGGTAGGCGTCTTCCATGTCGAGCGCGCCGATGGCGATCATCGCCGCACCGCCGAGCAGCGCGATACCTGCCCGGTCGAGTCGCAGCCCGGGTATCCTGCCGACGGCGACGCCGGCATAGGTCAGGA
Organism: Mesorhizobium sp. M0045; assembly: GCF_040323385.1. Lineage (NCBI taxonomy): Bacteria > Pseudomonadati > Pseudomonadota > Alphaproteobacteria > Hyphomicrobiales > Phyllobacteriaceae > Mesorhizobium > Mesorhizobium sp. M0045. The sequence continues at coordinate 102,523 of NZ_JAMYUY010000014.1, read as the reverse complement.
CCAGGATCAGCAATGCCGCCGCGCCCATCGCTGTCATGTTTCGGAAGCCCCGTTCAGACCACCCTGCCTCGCCATTGGCGCATCCACCAACGCTCCTCCTCACCGCGGACCTAGAATGAACGCAAGCAAGAGGTGCCCAAGACCTCGGCGAATCCAGTCTGTCGAGGCGCCCAGGCGAACAGTGATAGCCGAAAAAAGAAACGGGTCCACACCTCATGTTTCAGGTGCGATCGCCGGCTTTTACGCAGTCATGCACGAGTCCGCTCTGGTGACACTCCCGAGCGACCGAGCCTGCCGACGCGACTTGGGCTTGCCGCCGCGCGACGATCGTGGCGTCGTTTTCCTTGGGAAGATCAAGCCGCCCCTCGCTTGGTTGACGGGGTTTAGAACCCAGCACCGTCGGGAACGTCGCGAAAAATGCCGATGGCCCGTCGATGAGCAAGAATGTCCGCCTTCCAGGCTTCTAAACGAGCAAGGAATCCTGATACATCTTCGCCAAAGTCGCGAGCCGCAATGTCGACGAACGCCTTGAGGCACATCGAGCCCACCCACAGCATTCCCATGAACAGGTACTTGAGGTCTTTGTCATCCTCGATGTCTTGGAAAAAACTGATCGTCACTCCTTGCTCGTCGCACCTTGTGCGATTCGCCAGGGAAATAGGATCTGCGTGGGCGTGGGCACTGTGTTCCTTCGTCACGAACAACAGTGCGGCGACGATCGGCGGGAAATCTTCGCCACTATCAATTTTACGCCGGATGGATTTGGCTAGAGAATTACGCTTTCGGAAGTCGCGCTGATATTCTTCTTCGCTCATGTGCCCGAGGGATATCATCGTCGCGTAGAAGGCAGCGTCTGCAGCCAGCCGGCTTGCCGAGTAGGCATCGCCTATATGAAGGCGAACGTAGTTCGCGCAGGATTTCAAGATTTGGATGCGAGCAAGCGAAGCCAAGACAAAATATTTACCCTCGCCCTCCATAGCGTCCGGGCGTCGTGAAAGAAAATCAGCGAATGTCCTGTCCATTCGATCAAGCAGAACCAGCTCCGCCCCAAGTCGTTGCATGGTGGCATCGGCGTTCGCGGCCTCATCAAGCATGAGGCCTCGCAGGGAGGTGGGGGCAATGTCCATTCTTTGATTGCCTTATCTGCTCCGCAGCTTGAAATTTGTGCAACAGGAAGTAGTCACGATAAGGCACGGGCAGCCGCGTAATGCATACAAAGCTAAAGCTATAAATGCCAATCGACGATGTGATCCAACCTAAGATGTACTCGGGTACGGCCTAATGCGATAGTCAACAGATCTCGGCCTCGATTCATCGCGTTCTCGCTGCCAGGTTTGGAGTTGAGGAAGAAACGGCGTAATCACGGCAATGAGGGTCTGTACCAGCTTCCGAAACTCCAATGCTTCTCCAACTGTGATTGGTTGCCGTGAGTGAACGGCTGCATTTCGAGTGTTTCGAATTTTCACAAAGAGGTCTGCAATGTCCTCGCCGTTGACATTCTCGATCTCTAGCCCGCGAAACATATATACTGGCGGAATTGGCCATCGCCTTCCAGTCTTTGAGTCCACAAATTGCTTTTCCAATTCCTGATATGCGTTCAAGATCGCGGCCTCGGGGAACTTCTGCGCTAGTTCCAAGAAGGGATCATTTTTCGTTTCTTCCGCCGGGGCAACCTGCGCGAAAGACGGGACATCCTGCGCGATCTCCTTTGCTTCTTCCAATTGCTCGCCAAAGGTCGCACCAACACCGCCAGGACCACTCACGGCTCTCACACGCCCAACAAGGCGAACGAGCGGCTTTCGAAACACAAAAACTACAACCACGATAGCGACAGGCCAAGCGATCGAGCCGATGACGTTCGCACCGATCGTCAGATAATCGAGCAGATGACCCGGCTCCACAGCAGGAGACGGCTCTGATGGGCTACCGAAGCGGAGTTCGAACATATGCCTCTTTCACTTCTTCAGGAGGGCCTGGGCACTTTCCATAAGGAACATCCCAAAGCCGATCGAAAATACCGCCATCAAGACCGAAAGTACTATGATCAGTAGAACCATATGGGCCACGCTATTTGCGAGTAGGTACTTTTCACCGATATATCTGGCCATTATCTGGTTGAGAAATACCAGCATTTTGGCTGCCAAAAGTCCGAAAACAATTGCACATAAAAAGAAAATCACATTGAACGGAGCAGGCACTTCCTGTCCCTTGTGGATGAAGTAAAGGGTGCCAAACAGAACGAATGACATGCGGACGATCATTCCGATGAAATCGGACAGACGTTTCGCATTATCAAACGCTGAGGCGAAGCGCTCTTCAGGCTTCGCAGCTCTGATATTTTGACTGTCATCCATTCAATGCCCCACCCCTAGCGCCACCACGGCGACAATATACGAGACGGCGAGCATTGCGTAGGCGAATTGGAGAAGGGTCATAAGCAGCATCCTTTTGTTGATACTCACTCTATAGCGCTCCGCAAACCTCGTTGCGGTTTATGATGACACGCTCCTGTCATTCGACGACAAGCGCTAAGGAGAAAAGGGCATTACCCGCAACGAATGAATGGCGAATACGACAAACACTGAAACGGTTTTCTCCGATCGTCTCGGATAGTTCGTTCGGCTGCTCAACCTCGTAGAAGTAGGCGTCGGTTGCAATAATGTGAGAGCGTCTGGAGCGCTGGATTGCAAACTGATCTCACCCGGACCAGCGAGCCTTGCGCAGGCTCCGCCATCCATTCGAACGTGCTAACGTAGCGACAGATCAGACAATGAGAGATACGCCAGGTACTTGCTTGCAGCGTCGTTCCTTGGGGGACGTAATCTCTCCGGCCATGTCAGCCGAACAAGGACTGCAAGGATCAGCAATCATAGATGAAGACCCGTTCAAGGCTCTGGGCCGTACCCTAAAATATTGGCGATCCCGACAGGATTCGAACCTGTGACCATCGGCTTAGAAGGCCGGTGCTCTATCCAGCTGAGCTACGGGACCGCTGGCCGGCCGCATGACCGGCGGATTGTGCCGGCAGGGCCGGTATGGGATCAATGCGTCCAGGGCGTCCTGCGGTCATAGCGGAAATTCTCCGCATAGGAAATCTGGCGGCGCTTGATTTCCTTCGGCTCCTCGACGCGGAAAGCCAGGCCTTCCTTCTCGGCATAGGCGACCGCCTCTTCTCTTGTGTCGAAGGTCAGCCTGATCTGGCTTCGCATGTCGCCGGACGTGGTGTAGCCCATCAGCGGATCGATCTTCTTGCGCTGCTCCGGATCGAATTCCAGCACCCAATGGCCGGTCTTGGCCTTGCCGGACTGCATCGCGGTTTTGGCTGGGCTGAAAATGCGGGCTGACATGATCACCTCATTGCTGGTTGCAAGCGCACGACCCCGACACCAGATTACTGTTCTCTGGCCATGCACTAGCCCGTCATTACTGCGCAATGCCGCCGGCAGCAAGGCCGATGGCTTTTTACGCTTGCTTTGGTGGGCTGAAATCACTAGGCAACAGACCGTTCGGAGTGTAGCGCAGCCTGGTAGCGCATCTGGTTTGGGACCAGAGGGTCGGGAGTTCGAATCTCTCCACTCCGACCATTCCTCACAGCGAATCTCATCGGCAGCGCAAGCGGATCACGCTCGAGCGGACGGACAGCACGAGCCTGCGCTGCCCGTCCGATACCCAAGCCGTCAGCCCTGGATGAAGGCCAGCAGATCCGGATTGATGATCTCCGGATGGGTGGTGCACATGCCGTGCGGCAGGCCCTTGTAGACCTTGAGCGTGCCATGCTTCACCAGCTTGATCGCAAGCAGCGCGGAATCGGCGATCGGCACGATCTGGTCGTCGTCGCCGTGCATAATCAGCACGGGCACGTCGAGCTTCCTTAGATCGTCGGTGAAGTCGGTCTCGGAAAAGGCCTTGATGCAGTCGTAATGGGCCTTGGCCCCACCCATCATGCCCTGGCGCCACCAATTGTCGACGGCGCCTTGCGAGACCTTGGCGCCCTCGCGGTTGAAGCCATAAAACGGGCCGGCCGGCACATCCCTGTAGAACTGGGCGCGGTTAGCGGCCAGGGCGGCGCGAAAGCCGTCGAAGACTTCGATCGGCAAGCCGCCGGGGTTGCTGTCGGTCTTGACCATAATCGGCGGCACGGCGCCGATCAGCACCGCCTTGGCAACACGGCCGCCGCCGCCATAAAGCGCGACGTAACGCGCCACCTCGCCGCCACCGGTCGAGTGGCCGATGTGGATCGCATCCCTGAGATCGAGATGCGCCGCCAGCGCCGCCACATCGGCGGCGTAGGTGTCCATCTCATTGCCGGTCGCGGTCTGCGACGAGCGGCCGTGGCCGCGGCGGTCATGTGCGATGACGCGGTAGCCCTTTTCGAGGAAGAACAGCATCTGGTTGTCCCAGTCGTCTGAGCTCAGCGGCCAGCCGTGATGGAACACGATCGGCTGGCCCTTGCCCCAATCCTTGTAGAAAATCTCGGTGCCGTCATGGGTGGTGAATGTGCTCATCGTCCTACTCCTTGATGGAAAAGTTGGGGGTAACAGGGAAGCTTTTAGCCCCCTCAGCTGGAAAAGTTATAACAGTGCGGTCAGGGTGAGCATTGGCAAAACGGACATTCAACGTGGCAAAACTGACAAATGACGGCTGCGCGTGATCTGATCGAAATCGGCCTCGTCTTGTATCCCGGCGTGCAGGAAGCAGCCGTGCTCGGCCTGACCGATCTTTTCATGCTGGCAAACCGGCTGGCTGTCGAGCGGTCGCCGGACGCGGCGAGGCTTCGCGTCAGTCATTGGCAATTGGAGGACGCGGGCCACACCGTAGTCCGCAGCTTCGACAGCGAGCCCGGCGCCGACAATGAACCAGCCATGGTTATCCTCCCGCCGACGTTGGGGGATCCGATCGCTCGGGAAGCAGCCGCGCCCTATGCCGGCTGGCTCAGGGATCGCCACACGGCAGGCGCGACGCTCGGTTCGGTCTGCGCCGGCGCCTTCGTGCTTGCCGAGACCGGCCTGTTGTCCGGTCGCGCCGCGACGACGCACTGGGCTTATCGCGACGCGCTGGCGCTACGCTTTCCTGATATCCTGCTCGACGCCGACAGGCTGGTCATCGACGATGGCGATATCATTACCGCCGGCGGCTACATGGCCTGGACCGATCTCGGCCTGAAGCTGGTGGACAGGGTGCTCGGGTCACCCGTAATGATGGACACGGCGCGTTTCATGCTGGTCGATCCACCGGGCCGCGAGCAACGTTTTTACAGCCCGTTTGCGCCGCGATTGACCCATGACGACGAAGCGATCCTCAAGGTGCAGCATTGGCTGCAGGCGAACGGCGCGCGCGACGTGACGCTTGGCGCCATGGCCGAGCATGCGGGGCTGGAGGAGCGGACCTTTCTGCGACGCTTCCGCAACGCCACTGGCCTCAGGCCGACCGAATATTGTCAGCACCTGCGGGTCGGCAAGGCGCGCGAGATGCTGGAAACCACGATGCGATCGATCGACCAGATCGCCTGGGAGGTCGGCTACGACGATCCCGGCTCCTTCCGCAAGGTATTCGCCAGGATAACCGGCCTGGTGCCCGGCGATTATCGCCGGCGCTTTGGCGTGGAACGAGCCGCGATTGCAGGAGGTGAAAGTTGAGACCTGGCCGCCGCGCAATGGCGCTACCAGATGCAACTGACGGCAAGCTCGCCGGGCGAGAACCCCAACCACTCCATCCCGGCGAGCCTACTACCTGATTTGATACGCAATCAGGACCGGGATTAGCCGGCAAGCTCTCTCTTGCAAGACAGATGCCAGGCTTTTTTCCCAAAATGGGACGGCGGCTGAACTGGAATCCTCTAAATCTCGAACTCGCCCTGCCCTTCGTCCATGGCACCGACGGTCTCGGCGGCGAGCGCTCGCGTGATCGGCGTCTTGCGCTCGAGCGCGGTGCGGTCGAGCCGCTCGACCACCCGCATTGCGGTGGCCAGCGAGCGTTCGATGCGGCGCACCAGATATTGCACGACATGCGGCTCGACCTCGACCTGCCGATCGGCGAACAGCTTTGTGATGACGCCGGCCAGCAAGAGGTCGTCGGGCTCGTGGATCTCGACGGTAGCCGCCGCCTTCAGCCGCGACACCAGGTCGGGCAGCCCGATGCCCCAGGCGGAGGGAAACCGGCGCGCCGTCAACAGTAAGGTCGAGCCGGCGCCGCGCACCGCATTGATCAGGTGGAACAGACCGTGCTCGTCGACCGGGCCGGCATCGACATCGTCGATCAGGGCCGGATGCGCGCCGAGATTTTCGATGCAGTCGCCGATGCGGCCGGCCTCCACTTTGACCGCGTCGGCGCGGGTCCGCCAGATCGAGGCCAGATGGGTTTTTCCCGAGCCGGCCGGCCCGGCCAGCACGACAACCGGCGACGGCCAGTCCGGCCAGCGGTCGACAAGCGCCGCCGCCTGGCTGTTGGTGCTGGAAACGACAAGCTCGTCGCGCGAATAGCCGGTGCCGTGGCCTAGATCGAGCGGCAATTGGCGCGGCGGATCGATCTTGTCCGGCATCTGGCTCAACCGCGCGCGCCCCCGCGGCGGCGCACCTGCAGCGGCGGCACCGGCTCGTCGGCATGGCCCTTGTAGAGCGGCGATTCGAGATAGCGCGCGATGGCGAAGCGCACCAGAACGGCAACGGCGGCGGAAGCCGGAACGGCGATCAGCAGGCCGACGAAGCCGAACAGCGCGCCGAAGGCAAACAGCGCGAACATCAGCCACACCGGATGCAGACCGACGCTTTTGCCGACCAACCGCGGCTGCAGGATATTGCCCTCGATGAACTGGCCGACGAAGAACACGCCGGCCACCGCCGCGATCATGGTCCAGTCCGGCCAGAACTGGACGAAGGCGACGCCGACGGCCAGCACCAGGCCGGTCAGCGAGCCGACATAGGGGATGAACGAGATCAGCCCGGCAAACAGGCCGATGAGGATGCCGAAATTCAGGCCCGTCAACGTCAGGCCGGTGGCATACATGGCGCCCAGCACCAGGCACAGCGTGCCCTGTCCGCGCACGAAGCCGGCGGTTGCCGTGTTGATATCCCTGGCGATCGCCCTGACGGTCTTGACATAGTCGCGTGGCACCCAGCTGTCGACGATTGCCACCATGCGGTCCCAGTCGAGCAGCATGTAGAAGGCGACGACCGGCGTCACCACGAACAGGCTGACGACCGAGACCAGCGCCACGCCGGAGCTCCAGATCGAGGTGAAGACGGTGGTCAGGAGGCCGAAGCCGGAGGTCAGCAGCGAGTTCAAGCCTTCACGCAGGCCATTGGCGTCGACGCCGAACTTCTCTTCCAGCCATTTCGGGTCGAAGCTGGTGATCAGGCTCTGCAGCCGGGTCAGATAGTCCGGCAGCTTGCTGGCGAAATCAGCCATCTGCGAGGCGAGCACCGGAACCAGGATGACGACGGCCAGCACCAGGACGACGATAAAGGCGACGAGGATGACCACCGTCGCCATCAGCCTGGACAGGCCGAGACGCTCCAGCCGGTCGGCGACAGGGTCGAGGAAATAGGCGAGCACCATGCCGGCAACGAAGGGCAGAAGGATGCCGCTGAAGACGTAAAGGAAGACGGTGAGGATGATGGCGCTGACCAGCCAGAAGCGGATCTGCCGGCGAAACGACGCCGATGCCGCAGCCTCCGCTGCCGCGGCTTCGGCCTCGGCGTCGATGGACCGTTCGTCAGGTGCCCGATGTTCAGGTGCCGGGTGTGGAGCCTTCGCCATAGCCGCTCATATGCCTCAGCCAAGCCACGAGATAGGCCGCGGCCGAAGCCACGGTCAAGACCCCGGACAGCAATATGAGGGCCGGCCTCAGCGGATCGAGACGGATGTCGAAGGCCAGTTCGCCCAGCACCACTGCCGCCAGTACGATCTGAATCGCGGTGTTGGCCTTCGACACCAGGAGCGGCTTCATCTCAACCGGATGCGCCATGACGGTGGATAAAAGCACGGCGCAGACGATCAGTGCGTCGCGCGATACCATGGTAACGACCAGCCACAGCGGCAGTTCGCCGCTGAAGCCCAGGACCACGAAAACCGAGACCAGCAGCAGCTTGTCCGCCATCGGATCGAGATAGGCGCCGAGCCTGGAAAACTGATTGAAGTGGCGGGCGATGAAGCCGTCGACGCCGTCGGAAATGCCGGCAATGAGGAAGCCGGCAAACGCCCAGTCCCAGCGTTCCTGCAGCATGGCCAGCACCACGGCCGGCACCAGCACGAAGCGCATGATCGTGATCATGTTAGGGATGGTCAAACGCATATCCCGTCGCTCTTGTTTGTCGATACATGATGGAGAAGGAGGGTTACGGCAAGTGAGAAGCGACACAGAAGCTGCCAATCACCCCTCGAGGGCGCCAGCAATGAAATAGGTCAAGACAAATGAAATAGGTCAAGACAGATGTCGATTTCGGGGAGGCTCATTCGTCTCACGATGGGAAGCCGAAGAATTCGCCCAGACCTTCCTGGACCGCGAGCAAGGAAAACGGACGCGATGACAATCACTATCACAGCTTTTGAACGATCGCCCGATGGCGGCAAGGGACTGGCGCGCGATACGCGCGTTCGCTGGGCGCTCGAAGAAGTGGGGCAGCCGTACGAGGTTCGTCTTGTTTCCTTTGCAGAAATGAAGGCGCCTGGCCATCTGGCCATCCATCCCTTCGGCCAGATCCCCACCTATGAGGAAGGTTCTCTCTCGCTGTTCGAAACCGGCTCGATCGTCTTTCACCTTGCTGAGCAGCATACGGGATTGCTGCCGAAGGATCGCAATGCCCGCGCGCGTGCGATCACGTGGATGTTTGCCGCACTTAACACCGTCGAGCCGCCGATCCTCGAATTAACGACGGCAAGAATATTCGAACGTGACAAGCCTTGGAGCGAGGAGCGCTTGCCGTTGGTAAAGGACCGTGTTCGGGCTCGGCTGGACAAACTCTCGGCCCACTTAGGCGTCGCCGACTGGCTCGATGATACGTTCAGCGCGGGCGATTTATTGATGGTGTCAGTGCTGCTGCGACTAAGAATGTCCGGCATTTTGGACGAATATCAAAACTTGGCTGCCTATGTAGCGCGCGGGGAAGCACGGCCGGCTTATATCCGGGCTTTCACCGCGCAATTTGCGATCAACGCCCCATCAACCAGCATTACCTCATAAAGCTGAGCCGACAGCAGGGCTTTCTCATTGATCTGGAACCAGGTTGGGGTTTGACCTGGATGCGCAATGGTGCCGATCGGCAGGTCGGCGGGACAGCGCCCCCTCTGGCCTGCCGGCCATCTCCCCCTCAAGTGGGGAGATCGGCAGTTTCAGCGCCGTTATCCTTGCGGACCGAAACCGTTCATGCGAAGAGCCCGAGAAAGCAGGGAAAGAGTATGAGCAAGCGCAAGAACGGGCTCACCTATGCCGAAGCGGGCGTCGACATCGACGCCGGCAATCTCATGGTCGAGAAGATCAAGCCGCTGGTGCGCGCCACCCGCCGGCCGGGCGCCGATGGCGAGATCGGCGGCTTCGGCGGCCTGTTCGATCTCAAGGCAGCCGGCTTTACCGATCCGGTGCTGGTCGCCGCCAATGACGGCGTCGGCACCAAGCTGAAGATTGCCATCGATGCCGGCAAGCATGACACGATCGGTATCGACCTCGTCGCCATGTGCGTCAACGACATCGTCGTGCAGGGCGCCGAACCGCTGTTCTTCCTCGACTATTTTGCCACCGGCAAGCTCGATCCCGACCAGGGCGCTTCGATCGTCGGCGGCATTGCCGCCGGCTGCCGGCAGGCCGGCTGCGCGCTGATCGGCGGCGAGACGGCGGAAATGCCCGGCATGTATCACGACAAGGATTACGACCTCGCCGGCTTTGCCGTCGGTGCCGCCGAACGCGGCCAGCTGCTGCCGACAGACGACATCGTCGAGGGCGACGTGCTGCTCGGCCTTGCCTCATCGGGCCTGCATTCGAACGGCTTTTCGCTGGTCCGCCGCATCGTCGCCGTAAGCGGCCTTGGCTGGGGCGATCCGGCGCCGTTCAATGACGAGGCGACGCTGGCCGAGGCGCTGCTCGAGCCGACGCGCATCTACGTCAAGTCGATCCTCAAGGCGATCCGCAACACGCATGGCATCAAGGCGCTGGCCCATATCACCGGCGGCGGCTTTCCCGAAAACATCCCGCGCGTTCTGCCCAAGGATTTTTCGGCCGAGCTCGATCTCGGCGCCATCGAGGTGCTGCCGGTGTTTTCGTGGCTGGCCAAGACTGGTGGCGTCGCGCCGGAAGAGATGATGCGCACCTTCAATTGCGGCATCGGCATGATCCTGGTCGTCGCCTCCGGCCAGGCGGCGCAGGTCGCTGCCGTTCTGCAGGAGGCCGGCGAGACGGTGACGCCGATCGGCCAGATCGTGCCGCGCCGCGATGCCGGCGTCATCTATCGGGGCTCGATCGGCCTATGACCAGAAAACGCACCGTAGTGCTTATTTCGGGGCGCGGCTCCAACATGACGGCGCTGATAGCGGCGGCGAGCAACCCGGCCTATCCGGCCGAAATCGTCGGCGTCATCTCCGATCGCGCCAATGCCGCCGGCCTCGGCATCGCCGCGGCGCGCGGCATCGCCACCAGGGTGATTTCGCGCTCGGACCATGCCAGCAAGGAAGCGCATGACGGGGCGATCGACGCGGCCCTTGTCTCTTTTGGCGCCGAGATCGTCGCGCTGGCCGGCTATATGCGCATTCTCGGCGCGCGTTTCGTCGAGAAGTGGCAGGGCCGCATGGTCAATATCCACCCTGCCCTGCTGCCTGCCTTCAAGGGGCTGGATACACATGCGCGGGCGCTCCGCGCAGGCATGCGCATCCATGGCTGCACGGTGCATTTCGTCACGCTCGACATGGATGATGGGCCGATCATCGCCCAGGCCGCGGTGCCGGTGATGGTCGGCGACAATGAGGATACGCTGGCCGCGCGCGTGCTCAAGGCCGAGCACCAACTCTATCCGCTGGCGCTAGGGCTGGTCGCCGAAGGCAAGGCGCGGATGGAAGGCGGCCGCACGGTGTTTTCGCGCTTCGCCGACGATGCCGACAACGCCGCGTCGGTGGTGATCGCGCCCGACCCGCTGCGCGAGGAGACCGACCTCGAGCACCTGGCGCGGATCACCCCGTAAGAGTCAGCGTGACGCTTTCCCCGTAACTGGGGGAGATGGTCAAGAGCGTCCGCGTCGTGCATGGCGCACGCGACGTTTCGGCCTTATTTTGAATCCATGAAGCAACTGCTGCTCCTCCGCCACGCCAAGTCGAGTTGGGACGATCCCGGCCTCATCGACTTCGACCGGCCGCTGTCCGCGCGCGGGCTGAAGGCAGCGCCGCTGGTCGGACGCGAACTGGCCCGGCGCGGCTGGCTGCCGGAGCTGGCGCTGGTATCGCCGGCGCTGCGCACCCGCGACACGTGGCGGCTGCTCTCGGCGGAATTGCCGGCGAAGGTGCAGGTCAAATTTGCCCAGGCGCTCTACGAGGCAGCGGCGGCGGACATCCTCGCCAAGGTGCGGCAAGTAAAGGCGGGAACCGGAACGCTGCTGCTGCTCGGCCACAATCCCGGGTTGGAGGAGTTCGCGCGCGGTCTTGCCGGGGCTGGATCGGATGAAGCGGCGCTGAAAAAACTGGCGGATAAATTCCCGACCGCGGCCCTGGCTCGGTTTGACGTCGATGGCGATTGGGCCGGTCTCACCTTCGGCGGCGCCCGGCTGACGCACTGCATCTGGCCGAAGGATCTTCGCTAGGGATTGCCTGGCAGGCCGGGGGACCGCCGACCTTCGGCCAAACCCGCTTCGCACCAAACAAGAGCGGCGGGCCAAGCCCGCCGCTCTTTGTGCTCCGGGGCCGTGATAATCAGCGGCCCCAGATGCCTTGGCCGGATTCAGGCGCCACCGACTCGGAAGTCGTCTTGGCACCAGCATGCTCGGAAGTAACCGGCTTGCGGATCGAGCCGGTAAACGTGTTGTCGACGTTGGCAGTAGGAGCGGCCGGCTGGTTGACGTTGTCCGAGCCATAGTGGTCGCTGCCGGCAAAAGCAGTGCCGGTGGCAACAAGGATGGCGGCGGCGGTAAGAGCGATCTTGGTCATTTCGGGTACTCCGGTAGTCTTTGTTCTGTCCGTCAAGTGGCGTGCTTTGGGAGGAATTCGCGTCGCTCGGACCACCCCGAGATGGGTCGGCAAGCCTGTCGTTTCCAATCACGAAAATTTTGTTCGGGTGCGCCAAATTGGCCGCTTGAAATTCGACATGCGGCTCCTTCCGCCACACTGTTCTTCTTTATTGTCAATTGGTTACGCGGTCATTGGTGATTTTCTTGGCGAACATTCTGGGAGCCGGCGTTCACCCTTTCCTGTACGCTCCGTCAACAGAACCGAACCGTTCGGTTCGAGTTCTTTACGTTTGACTGATCAGCGCTTCAGAGCCTCAATCGACATGTCTACCGACGGGTCAGTGCGCGCCATGAAAATCACGCCGCCAGCTCAGCGCCAGCGGCGTCATGCTTGGGCCGCGCGCTGGCCAGAAGCACCACGGGGCAATTGCAGGCGGCCAAAACAGCGCCGGCGGTTTCGCCGAAGAACAGGTCCCCACCCGGACGTTGGGTGACGCCCATCACGACGATCGCCGCGCCGTTGGCCGCCTCCCGGGTGATGGCCTTGTCGGGTGTGACGCGGGTATGGAACGCTGTGTCGATATGCAGGCCGTAGCGGCCCGCCAAATCGGCGATGTCTTTCAGCACGGCCTCTTCGCGGCTATGCGACACCGATGTCGACCTGCGGCCCTTGGCTGCCTTTTGCGAAACGTAGAGAACTTTGATCCGTGCCCGGTTTGGACGGGCCAGCGCCAGCGCCAAGTCGGCGGCGCGACGCGCCACCTGGGTACCGTTGACGGGGACGAGAATGCTGGTTCCGGCCTTCAGCGTCGGCATCTTTTCGGCAGCATTGCCGCCGTTCAGGACCAGGCAAAGCGGGCCGTCAAATCCTGCGGCAATGTCGTTGAGGGCCGGCGCGAAGGCGCCATCGGCGGTCAGCACATTGTCAAGGCCGACCAGCAACAGGCCGTATCCCTTGCGGGCCTCTTCGGCGATCGTCTCACCCGTGGCCTCCAATTCGGTGCGGGCCGTCAGATGGACTTTGTCGACAAGCGTATCTTCGATCCGTTTCACCGCCTGAGCGCTTTTTTTTGCACCCTTCTTGATTTCCTGCAGGGCGCGCTCCTGTCCCTTGCTGTCGGTCGGCCTGTCAACTCGGCCGTCTTTCGGCTGAAGCAAGGTGGTGGGCAGGCGAAGCAAGGTGGTGGGCATGCCGCTGCCTCCACCGACCAGTCCGGCGAGATAGGCAGTGAACTTGCCGATCCTGCTGTCGTCGACCAACACCAGCAGCCGCTCCAACCTGGAAATGAAGCCGTATTCGTCCAACGCCTCGCGCTCGACACGCTGCTGCTCGTCATGCCCAACCGGCAGCCGGCCGAGCGCCCAGCGCAGCATCGGCGGCATGGCCAAGGTGGTGATCACGGCCATGGTGACGATCATGGTGAAGAGGTTGTGCGACAGGATGTTCATCGACAGGCCGATGCTGGCGACGATCACCTCGGTCGAGCCGCGCGCGTTCATTGCACTGCCGACGGCGATTGCTTCCTTGAACGACATGGCGGCGAGCTTGGCGCCGATGAATGCGCCGCCGAACTTGCCGATGCTGGCGATGACCACAAGTGCGCCCGTCAGCATGGCAAGCGTCGGGTCGGCGAGCACTGTGAGATCGGCGGAAAGCCCCGCCATGCCGAAGAAGATCGGCATGAACAGCGCGGTGATGACGCCGCGCAGCTGGCCTTCGATATGGCTGGAGAGGATAGGCGATTCCCCGACAAGGATGCCGGCGACGAACGCCCCCAGCACCGTATGGACGCCTATCATGTTGGTGATCAGCGCCATGACGCCCATGATGATAAGGATCATGGTGATCACCGCAAACTCACTGCGGAATTGATCGTTGGTCCAGCGGATCAAGGTGAAGACAAGACGGCGGCCAATGGTGAAGGAGAACACCATGAACAGTGCCACGGCGGCGATGGTGGTCGCCAGCGGTACGAGCTGCAGCCTGCCATTGGTGGCGATGCCGAAGGTAACGGCGATGACCAGCCAGCCGATCGTGTCCTCGATGATCGCCGAGGAGATAATCACCTGTCCGAGGTTGCGGCGCATGAAGTTCATCTCGCGCACCACCATGGCGACGATCTTGACTGACGAGATCGACAGCGCGGTGCCCAGGAACAGCCCGGCAACGGTGCGTTGCGTCGGGTTGGGCAGCAATGCATCCGGCAGGAACTGCGCCAGCGCGAAACCGCAGATGAAGGGCACCACGACGCCGGTAGCCGAAATGGAAAAACAGGCCGCGCCAACCCGGCGTACCAGCCGCAGGTCCGTCTCCATGCCGGTCAGCAAAAGCAGCATCAGGATGCCGAGCTGCGAGACGGCGTCGATCATGCCCTTTTGCGCGGGATCGGTGGGAAAGATCAGGTGCTGGGCCGACGGCCATAGCCAGCCGAACAGCGAAGGACCGAGCAGGATGCCGCCGATCAGTTGGCCCATGATTGCCGGCTGGCCATAGCGCTGCAACACTTCGCCCAGGCCGCGCCCGACAAGCAGCAGAAGCACGATCTCGGCGACGAAAGCGCCTTCGCCCGAACCACCCATGCCGGAGGCCTTGGTCCCGGCAACAAGCGTCTCCGCTGCCCCGGCCGCGCCTGCGGGGACGAAAGCGCAAACCAACAGCGCCAGGCTGGAACGTGTCGGAGCCTGCCAAGCCATGAAACCCCCATCGCCCAAGTGCACGTGCCCAACAACGCGCGACAGGGCGTTGCGTTGCTAGACGTGAACGTCACCGAAGGAGAGTTCGCCGTCGTCGCTCTCTGTCAGAAAGGCTGTCACCAGCAGGCCCGCATAGAGGACGGCGACCAGCACGACGATGGCGCCACCAGGAACTGGACCCAGCGCAGCACTGGCGACGGCCTCACGCATCGACCCGACGAAGCCGATGGGGACGCCTTCGGTCAGAAGACTGGGGGTCGACAGTTTGAGGATCCAGGCCAGCAGCAGAATCAGCAGCATGTAGATGTAATTGCGACGCAGGCGGCGCGCCAAAGCCACGCGTTGCGAAATCAGGAATTTCGGCGCGCGCAGGCTCTCGCCGACGATCAACAGCCAATCGGACGCGAAGTCCGGCTGCGGCGAGAATATCTGCGCGAAATAGTGCCGTTCGAACTGGCGCACGCGAGCCCGATAGAAGTCGAAGAAGCGATATCGGCGGGCCTCTATCCACAGCAGCAGCAAGACAAGCAGCATCGCAAACAGCAGCACGCCATGGTGAGCGCTGGCTGTCGAAAGCGAGACGGACAGCATCGCCGCGACAACGGTTATCGCCCAGTTGCTCGTCCGGTCCAGGCGGTCGCGCCACCCAGCCATGCGCGCAATCTCGGCGCGATGAAAGTGGGACATCGTGGTTACGAGTTCGCCGGACGACAATGTCCTTCCGATGGGATCCGGCGCCCGCAACACTTCTGCCATGACAATGCCTCCACCCGCCACGCGAAAACGGCCGGATGGAGATATCGTTCCGACGCTCAATCCGCCGGGCGCAGCCAGACCTTGTTGTCGTGGAAGGCGGCGCCGCCATAGGGCGCCGGCGCATCGGCGCCGGTCAGCACGTTGATACCCTCGCCGCGCTCATGGGCGCTGTTCGGCCAGATGCCTTCGGCAACGACCACGCCACGCTTGATCCCGTCGAACAGTTTTGCGTGCAGCACCACTTCGCCACGCTGGTTGCCGACTTCGACACGTCCGCCGTCGGCGAGGCCGAGTGCCGCCGCATCATCGGGATGCAGGAGCAACTCCGGCCGGCGCTCTTTTGCCTGCGACACCGGCGTTTCGGCAAAGGTCGAATTGAGGAAATTGCGCGCCGGCGAGGTCGTCAGCCGGAACGGATGCGCCTCGTCGGCGACCTCGATCAGGTCGACATGATCGGGAAATTCCGGCAACTGCTCCACAGGCCCGAACAGGCCCATGCTTTTCGGCGGCCGGTTGGGCGCCGCCTGCCCCGTCCAGTTGGCGCGAAAATGGAATTTCTTGTCGGCATGGCCGAAGCCGTCCAGGAAATGCGCGGCCGCGAAATCCGGCTGCAGGTCGATCCATTTTTCGTCCTTGAGGCTCGAAAAGCTGCCCAGCCCGCGCTTGCCCAGAATGATATCGATATGCTGCTGCTCGGTCATGCCGAAGCCCGGGCGATCGGCGACACCGAGCCTTTTGCCGAGCTCCTCGATGACGAAATGGTTGGTGTGCGGACCTTCCGGAGGGTCGATCAGCTTCGGCCCGAGCGTGATGTGCTGGTTGCCGCCACCCTTGTAGACGTCGTCATGCTCGAGAAACATCGTCGCCGGCAGCACCACATCGGCGAGCTTTGCCGTGTCGGTCATGAACTGCTCGTGCACACAGGTGAAGAGGTCGTCGCGCAGGAAGCCCTGCTTCACCAGCCGCTGCTCGGGCGCGACATTCACCGGATTGGTGTTCTGGATCAGCAGCGCCGTCACCGGTGGACCGCCATAGAGCGCATCCCTGGCGCCGGTCAGCACCGGGCCGATGCGCGAATGGTCGAGATGGCGGATCGAGGGATCGCGCATCTTGGTGCCTTCCAGCAGCTCCTGGTTGAGCTTGAAGATACCGGAATTGGAATGGAAGGCGCCGCCTCCCTCATACTGCCAGCAGCCGATGACCGCGGCGATCGAGGCCGCGGCATGCATGTTGACCGAACCGTTGCGCTGCCGCGAAAAACCGTAGCCGAGGCGGAAATAGGTCTTCTTCGTCGTGCCGACGAGACGGGCGAAGGCTTCGATCTCGGCGACCGAAAGCCCGGTGATGTCAGCGGCCCATTGCGGCGTCCTTGTCTGAAGATGCGCTTCCAGACCGTGCGGATCGTCGGTGTATTTTTCCAGATAGGCGCGGTCGGCCATGCCGTCACGAAACAGCACGTGCATCACCGCGCAGGCCAGCGCGCCGTCGGTGCCGGGCTTCAGCACCAGGCCGAGATCGGCCTGTTTCATCGTCGCGTTTTCGTAGACGTCGATGACGACGATCTTGGCGCCGCGTTCCTTGCGCGCCTTGATGGCGTGGGTCATGACGTTGACCTGCGTGACCACGGCGTTGGTGCCCCAGATCACCACGCAGTCGGATTTGCCCATCTCGCGCGGGTCGGGACCGCGCAGCGCGCCGGCGCCCATCATCCAGCCGGTCCAGGCCAGATTGGTGCAGATCGAACCGAAGAAGCCGGAATATTTTTTCGCATGGCGCAGCCGTTCGATGCCGTCGCGCTGCACCAGCCCCATCGTGCCGGCATAGTAGTACGGCCAGACCGTCTCCGACCCGTACTTCGCCTCGGCGGCAATGAACTTCTCGGCGACAAGGTCGAGCGCTGCCTCCCAGCTCGCGTCCTTCCAGGCGCCGTCGCCCTTGGCGCCGGCCCGCACCAGCGGCTTCAGCAGGCGGTCGGGATGATGGACGCGATCGGCGTAACGGGCGACCTTGGCGCAGATGACGCCGGCCGTATAGCTGTTGGCCTTGGCGCCATGGACGCGGCCGATACGCCTGGCGTCGAGCAGCTCGACCTCGAGCGCGCAGGTCGACGGGCAATCATGCGGACAGGCCGAATGGCCGATTTTGAGCTTGGCGTGCTGATTCATGGGCGCAAACTAGCCGGTTGTGATAGTGGCGTGTAGGGCCAGTTACACGCCATCAATGCGCTTGAGCAAGGCGTTGTAGGCGCCGCATTTCGGGCAATGTATGTGGCGCTCGACATGCGATGATCCGGCTCCGGCGTCGATGACCAGCAGATTGCCGTCTCCACACTCAGGGCATTTTACGACAGCTTCGGAATTGACGGCCAAAACCTTGGCAGCTTCGATCCATAGTTTTGCCGACATTCTCCTACTCCGCCGTGCCTTCCTCATACTCCGCCGACATCGACAGCCATTTTTCCTCGTGGCCGGCCAGCTGTTGCGCGAGTTGTGAGCGCTCCTTGGCCAGCCTTGTCGCGGTCGAGGGGTCCTTTTCGTAGACGGCCGGGTTGGCGAGTTCGTCCTCGATCAGGTCGATGCGCTTGCGGAGGCGGTCCATCAGCGCTTCGGTGGCGCGGATTTCCTTGGCCAGCGGCTCGAAGGCAGCGCGGCGCGCGGCTGCATCGCGGCGGCGGTCGGCCTTCGACGCTTTGTCCGCCTCGCGCTTGCCGCGGCGTTCGCCGGAGACGTCGGTGACCAGCGTCTTGTAATCCTCGAGATCGCCGTCATACGGATTGACCGCGCCGTCCTTGACCAGCCACAGCCGGTCGGCGGTCGCTTCGAGCAGATGGCGGTCATGCGAGATCAGTATGACGGCGCCGGGAAAATCGTTCAGCGCATGGATCAGCGATTCACGGCTGTCGATGTCGAGATGGTTGGTCGGTTCGTCGAGGATGAAAAGGTTCGGCCCCTCGAAGGCCGACAGGCCCATCAGGAGCCGCGCCTTTTCGCCGCCGGACAGATCCTTGGCGGCGGTGTTCATCTTTTCGGTGGTCAGGCCGAACTGGGCGACGCGACCGCGCACCTTGGATTCCGGCGCATCCGGCATCAGCTGGCGGACATGCTCATA
Organism: Mesorhizobium sp. M0045; assembly: GCF_040323385.1. Classification (NCBI taxonomy): domain Bacteria; kingdom Pseudomonadati; phylum Pseudomonadota; class Alphaproteobacteria; order Hyphomicrobiales; family Phyllobacteriaceae; genus Mesorhizobium; species Mesorhizobium sp. M0045. The sequence continues at coordinate 83,828 of NZ_JAMYUY010000014.1, read as the reverse complement.
GGCGTTTTCGTCGGGCCTGAGGTCGTCGAGCTGGTGCTGGGCGAAGATTGCCACCTTCAGCCCGGGCGCCACCGTCATGCTGCCGGTCTCCGGCTTCAGCCGGCCGGCCAAAAGCTTGGCGAAAGTCGACTTGCCGTTGCCGTTGGCGCCGAGCAGCGCGATGCGATCGTCGGCATCGATGCGCAGCGTCATCCTCTTCAGGATCGGGTCGCCCTCGGTGTAGCCGACGTTGACGTTGTTGAGCGCAATGATCGGCGAAGCCACCGTCTTCACCGGCTCCGGAAAGGAGAATGGCCGCACCGTGTCGTTCACGATCGCGGCGATCGGCTTCATCTTCTCCAGCGCCTTGATGCGCGACTGCGCCTGCCTCGCCTTCGATGCTTTGGCGCGGAAGCGCTCGACGAAGGATTCCATGTGCTTGCGCGCGGCTTCCTGCTTGATGCGGCCCTTCTCCTGCAATTCGCGCTGCTCGGTGTATTGGCGCTCGAACTGGTCGTAGCCGCCGCGCCAGAAGGTCAGCTTCTTCTGGTCGAGATGGACGATCGAATTGACGGCGCGGTTGAGCAGGTCGCGATCGTGCGAAATCAGCAGCACGGTATGCGGGTATTTCGACACGTAGTTTTCCAGCCAGAGCGTGCCTTCGAGGTCGAGATAATTGGTCGGCTCGTCGAGCAGCAGCAGATCGGGCTCGGCAAACAGCACCGCGGCCAGCGCGACGCGCATGCGCCAGCCGCCGGAGAAGGACGAGGCCGGGCGCCGCTGCGCGGCATCGTCGAAGCCGAGGCCGGCGAGAATGGTGGCCGCGCGTGACTCGGCCGAGTGCGCATCGATATCGGCCAGCCGCATGTGGATGTCGGCGATGCGGTGCGGGTCGGTCGCCGTCTTTTCCTCTTCGAGCAGGGCACTCCGTTCGAGGTCGGCCTTGAGCACGATCTCGATCAGCGGCTCCTCGGTGCCCGGCGCTTCCTGCGCGACCTGGCCGATGCGCGTGTTTTTGGGCAGGCTGACCGAGCCGGTCTCGGAGGCGAGGTCGCCGGTGATCGCCTTGAACAGGGTCGTCTTGCCGGTGCCGTTGCGGCCGACAAGGCCAGCCTTGCTGCCGGCCGGCAAGGTCAGTGAGGCATGGTCGAGAAGCAGGCGTCCGGCCATGCGGAGCGAAAGGTCGTTGATGATCAGCATGGCCGGGCTTTTGCACGGGACAACCATGCTTCGCAAGGCCTTGAGCCCCGGTTCCCCGCAAAGGTGCGAAAACCGGCAAGCAGGTGACGTCGACCCCGCGCGCCGCAACGTCCCGCAAAACGCAAAAAAGAACCCGCTATCCTGAGGGGGGACAAGGAGAGCGGGCCCTTTCGTGAACGGCGGCCTTGGGAGCGTCCGATCGACACCCAAACACGCAGCAGCCCGCTTTGTTCCATGGGAAGAACGGACTATGTGATGAACAAACGCTGCTGTGGCCGGCAGGTTTGTCCACAGGGGCGTGCCGTCTGTACGCTATCGCCCATGACGCTGCGGAAAGACTCAGCTATCCTTGGATGTGCGGCGGGCCTGATCTCCGCCTGGCCGGCGCCATCAGCTTCCTCCCAAGCGGCGCCGGCCACCTTCCTTGACCGGAGCCGACTCCATTTGAGGCGGTCATTGTTTCGGCGGCGTGCCGGGCTGATCGCCGCCGGTCGTCGATTTCGGCACCGGATTCTTGTCGACCTGCGGATTCTGCTCGACCGTATCGCTAGGGGCCTTGGTCGGCTGGATGTTGTTGTCGCAACCCGCAACAGTCAGAGCTGCCATAAGCAGCAGGATTGAGCGCTTTTTCATCGCAGTCTCCTCTCGCCCGACAACGAGGCGTCGGCGATTTGGTTGCGCGGCCGGTGTCGTTCCCGCATTCGCCGAGGAGCCGGGGAACAAAATGCCGCGTTTCCGGTTGCTGCACAATCAATGGAGGAAGGCATGATCCGTCTGCTCATCGCCGGGGCAATCGTTTATGTTGCCTATCGCGTCGCCAGGAAAGTGATCGACGAGGTGCCCGACGATTTCGATCCGCTGCTGTTGCCGCCGCCACAGGACGATCGCGAGGCGCTGCGGCGGCAATCGGCAAGCATGGGTGTCGAGCCCGAGCGCTAGTCGACAGGCCTGCCCGCAGGGCTTCTTCGTTCACGGGCCCTGTTCCGGCTCCGCAAACCGTTGCGAACAAAGCAGAAACGATGCTTGATGGGCGATGAACCTCGCCGCCCGTGATTCGTCCTTCCAGCCGGCCTATCTGGAGAAGCTCAACGCCGAGCAGCGGCTTGCCGTCGAACATGGCGACGGCGAGATCGCCGGGCCGTTGCTGGTGATTGCCGGCGCCGGCTCCGGCAAGACCAACACGCTGGCGCACCGGGTCGCGCATCTGATCGTCAGGGGTGCTGACCCGCGGCGGATCCTCTTGATGACATTTTCGCGCCGTGCCGCAGCGGAAATGGCCAAACGGGTCGAGCGCATCGCCGGCGAGGTGCTGGGGCGCGATGCCTCGGTGATTACCGATACGCTGAGCTGGGCCGGCACATTCCACGGCATCGGCGCCAGGCTGCTGCGCGATTACGCGCTGGAGATCGGTCTCGATCCGGCCTTCACCATCCACGACCGCGAGGATTCCGCCGACCTGATGAACCTCGCCCGCCACGAGTTGGGTTTTTCGAAGACCGAAGCCCGCTTCCCGACCAAGGGCACCTGCCTTGCGATCTATTCGCGCGCCGTCAACGCACAGGCGCCGCTTGGTGAGGTGTTGGGTTCGGTGTTCCCGTGGTGCGCCGGTTGGGCCGAACAGCTGAAGCAATTATTCGCCAGATATGTCGAGGCCAAGCAAGCGCAGAATGTGCTCGATTACGACGACCTGCTGCTCTACTGGGCGCAGATGGCCGGCGAGCCGGAAATCGCCGCGCATCTGGGTGCGCGTTTCGATCATGTGCTGGTCGATGAATACCAGGACACCAACCGGCTGCAGGCATCGATCCTGACGGCGCTCAAGCCCGACGGATCGGGGCTGACGGTGGTCGGCGACGACGCGCAGTCGATCTATTCGTTCCGCGCCGCGGAAGTGCGCAATATCCTGGATTTTCCCAAGCAGTTCGCACAGCCGGCGGAAGTCGTCATGCTGGAGCGCAACTACCGCTCGACCGAGACGATCCTGGCGGCCGCCAATGCGGTAATCGGCGAAGCGTCGGAACGTTTCACCAAAAATCTCTGGACCGAGCGCAAATCGGCGGACAAGCCGAAGCTGGTGAGCGTGCGCGACGAGACCGAGCAGGCGAGCTATGTCTGCCAGGCGATACTCACCGAACGCGAAGCCGGCACCGTTCTCAAAGCACAGGCGGTGCTGTTTCGAGCCTCGCACCATAGCGGCCCGCTGGAGATCGAGCTGACGCGCCGCAACATCCCCTTCGTCAAGTTCGGCGGGCTGAAATTTCTCGATGCAGCTCACGTCAAGGACTTGCTGGCCGTGCTGCGCTTTGCCGAAAACCCGCGCGACCGCGTCGCCGGCTTTCGCGTGCTGCAACTTCTGCCGGGCATCGGCCCTTCGGCCGCCAATGCGATCGTCGAGACCATGGCGACATCGCTCGACGAGACAATGGGGCTTGCCCGCTATCGGCCGCCGCAGCGTGCCGCCGACGACTGGCCAGGCTTTGTCGCGCTCTATTGCGGCCTGCGCGCCGGCACGCAAAAATGGCCGGCCGACCTCGAGCAGGTCAGGCTCTGGTACGAGCCGCATCTGGAACGCATCCACGAGGATGCCACGACGCGCCGGGCCGATCTCCTGCAGCTCGAGCAGATCGCTTCCGGCTATGCGTCGCGCGAGCGCTTCCTCACCGAGCTGACACTCGATCCGCCTGACGCGACCAGCGACGAGGCTGGCCCGCCGCACCGCGACGAGGATTATCTGATCCTGTCGACGATCCATTCGGCCAAGGGCCAGGAGTGGAAGAACGTCTTCGTGCTCAACACCGTCGACGGCTGCATCCCGATCGATCTCGGCGTCGGCAGCAAGGAGGACGTCGACGAGGAGCGGCGGCTGCTCTACGTGGCGATGACGCGGGCCAAGGACAGCCTGCACCTGGTCATGCCGCATCGCTTTTTCGTCCACGGCCAGGCGGCGCGCGGCGACCGCTATGTCTATGCCTCGCGCACGCGCTTCATCCCGCGCTCGATCTTAGGCGCCTTCGAACAGGTGGCTTGGGCCAGCGTCCAGGCCCCGGACGATCCGCGCCGCCAGCCGCAGGTGCGCGTCGACCTCGGCGCCCGCATGCGTGGCATGTGGAAATAGGCATCCGCCTCGCCGCTGGCGCCGCTCTCACGGCGACCGCTCCCGGAGCCAGCGAAAAAACAATCCCGGCAACATGGAACCTCGCGCCGTGACCCGCGTTTCTGCCCGACCCCCCAGACCGGAGAACGGCGTCCGCCGTGACCTCCGCCCATTCGAGAGGCCAGAATGCACGACAGGACGTTTTCCACTCCGGTTGCCCTAACCGTTGGCGCCGGCTACAAGCGTACGATCGCTTCGTTCTCCGAGATGCACGAATTCCTGACCGAGTTCCCGCCTTCGCGCCGGCGGCTGAGCTATGGCGCCGCGGTAAAGGCCTGCGAGGCGGCACGTGCCGGCGAGATCTCGGCCGAAGCGGCACGCGACGCCCTGATCACCTTCGCCGTGACGGCAGGCATCCTCTGGCCGGCCGCCCAGCCGGCGGTCTCGGTCAAGCCGGTCGCCCGGGGCCTCGGCGGCTACGCCGCCTGACCGAAACGACCATCAGTGGACCGTCATCGGGCCGCCGCCCGGCGGGTCGCCCGCTGCCGCGGGTTCGAAACTGACCTGATCGCGGCCGTTCGATTTGGCCTTGTAAAGGTGCTTGTCCGCCACCACGAACATCTCGGCGTAGGTGGTCGGCCCGCTGAAGGCGACGCCGCCGATGCTGACCGAGAGAGGACAGGGCCGGCCGCCAGGCGAGAACTCCGCCTCACGGACGCGTCGGCGAATTGTCTCCGCCACCAGCCAGGACTGCGAAGGATCTGCGCCGGGAAGGAAAACCGCAAATTCCTCGCCGCCGATCCGGCCGACGATATCGGCGCCGCGTAGCTGGCCCTGGATTGTCTTGGCGATCAGCTTGAGCGCCTGGTCTCCGCAGTCGTGGCCGAGGCGGTCGTTGACGGATTTGAAATGGTCGGCATCGACGATCAGCAAGGCGCCGGCATTAACGACAGAATGGCTGCGGGCCTGTTCGAGATAGGCCTCGACGAGCATGGAAAACGCACCCCGGTTGAACACCGCCGTCAGGCTGTCGGTCGCCGCGACGACGGCCAGTGCCTTTTGCGCGATCGCCAGCTGGCGCATTTTCCACATCAGGAAAAAGAAGAACGAGCTGGCCAGGATAAGCGGCAGCAGCAGGTCGGTCAGCTGCGCCCGCCACAGCGCTTCCGGCGACAAATATGGGAAATTGAAGGAATCGACGAGGAATGCGGCTGCAATGCAGACCGCCGTGCCCGCAACGGTAACCGCCACGACCCTGCCCCAGCTCGTCGGGGACAAATCGATCTGCATGCTTTTGCTCCTGCTTCAGCCGGCTACCTTGAAGCAACAGCACAAACGAAGTCCTAAGACTTTGCTTTCAATTCGATCGCAGTCGAAGCGAACCAGCCGTCGAGATGGCGGCCAGATAAGAAGATCGGTCCTAAATCAGCTGCCTTCTGATGCTCATCCGCGTCACCGCGGTCACAAGAATGGCGCCGATCATGAAATAGATGGTCGCGACAATGTCGCCCTGGTGGAAATAATAACCGGAGTTGAGAAGCGCCAAGACCACGGCGAAGAACGCCACAAGGCGCAAGGGTTCATTGGGCATGCGTGCCAATTCTCGCTGTTGCTGCTGAATGCTGCTGGAGCGGCCGCCCTCACGACCGTCCGCTCCATAAAATGTTTTGGCGCGTTTTGCAATCTCGGCGGATCGTCCTCTATCCACCGTCCGCTTCACCAGCCGCCCCAGGTTCAGGCGAAAGCCCTGCCCTCCTCGCTGCGCTGGAACATCGTCAGGTCCAGTCCGAGGCTTGGCTTGCCCAGAATGGTCAGGATCGCATGTGCCTGGCCGCGGTGGTGGGTCTGGTGGTTGAAGAAGTGGTCGAGCGCCGGCGCCAGCCGCTGGGAGACGGTGCGCATATCCGAGACGGTCATGTAGGAGAAGCGGCCCGACAGCGCCTTGTCGCTCAGGCCGTCGACCCAGTCGATGATCCGTTTGTCCTCGGCCTCGCGCGCCAGACGCAAGCCTGGCACGGCGCGGTGCAAGATCGTGTCGAGCCTTGCCGGCGCGTCGCCCTCGCCGGTGAAGCGTTTCATCCAGATACGGTCGGCTGCCAGGAGATGGTTGAGCGTTCCCATCATCGAACCGAAGAAGACGCCGACATTGCGGTCGAACTCTTCCTCGTCGAGATCGGCGGCGGCATCGTAGATGCGGCCGTTGGCCCATTGATTGTAGGCCGCAAACATCCTGAAATGCTGTTTCATTCTTCTCTCGACCTGCGGGACCCTGTTTCGCGCGGGTCTGTTTCGGCCATAGTTAGACTGCAAGGACGCTGCCGCCAATGACCATTCTGCTCTACGACCTTGTTGGACGCGACGCCGCTCGCCCATTCAGCCCACATTGCTGGAAGGCGGCGATGGCGCTGGCCCACAAGGGACTCGACATCGCCAGCGTGCCGACCCGTTTCCTCGAAGTGCCGAAGGTGGAAGGCGGCGTCTCGAAGCTCGTTCCGGTGATCCGCGACGGCGAGACGGTGGTCGCCGATTCCTTCGCCATCGCGCTCTATCTCGAGGAGGCCTATCCCGAGCGGCCGACATTGTTTTCCGGCGACGGCGGTAAGGCGACGGCGCGCTTCATCGAACGCTGGTCGCAGCTGACCATCCATCCCTACGTCACCACCGCGGCGCTACTGGACCTGCATGCCATGCAGGACGAGGCGAATGCCGCCTATTTCCGGCAGAACCGCGAACAGCGCTTCGGCAAGCGCTTGGAGGCGGTTTACGCCACCCGCGACGCCGGGCTCGCCGGCTTCCGCGCCTCGCTGGAGCCGCTCCGCTCGATGCTCGGCTATCAGCCCTTCATTGGCGGCCCGTCGCCGCTATTTGCCGATTACATCGTTTTCGGCGCGCTGCAATGGGCGCGTATCGCCACGCCCTACCGGCTGCTCGACGACAGCGATGTCGTGGCTCAATGGTTCGAACGATGCCTCGATCTGCATGGCGGCCTCGGCCGCACGGTCGCGCCGGCAGCGATCGCACCTCTCGCAAGTTGAGCTCGGCAGCTTCATCGGCAACGCCACATTTTGTTCTTGCTTTGTGCCGGCAGCTATGCTACTAATTTGGGTATGGTGCTGATTCGTACCGACGACCCGCCCGGCTTGCCGAGGCGGGTTTTGTTTGCCGATCAAGGTTCAACGGCGTAGATGACGGCAACGTCGCCCGGCCTCGGCTAAAGTATCCGTTTTGATCAAGGGGTTTGAGGCGCCGCATCACTGCCCGGATCGAAGCAAACAAGACGAAAATCCGGCGAACCGGGCAACCACAACAAAGGCAGCGCGCCATGACCGCAAACCCAGAGTTCCCGGCCGACTTTCGCGCCGGGCTCGCCAAGCTCTTCCTGTGGCGGCGCGACGTCAGGCGGTTCAAGCCGACGCTGCTCCCGGAAGGGGCGCTGGAGCGGCTGCTCGAGCTTGCCAGCGCCGCGCCGTCCGTCGGGCTGAGCCAACCTTGGCGCTTCGTCATCGTCGAGAGCGAAACATGCCGCGCCGCCGTCAGGGCATGCTTCGAGCGCTGCAACGCGGAGGCACTCGCAAATTTTTGCGGTGAACGCGCCGCGCTCTATGGGCGCCTGAAACTTGCCGGCCTGAACGAGGCGCCCTGCCAGCTTGCGGTTTTCGCCGACCGCGCAACCGAGCAAGGGCATGGGCTTGGCCGCCAGACCATGCCAGCCACCATAGACTATTCCGCTGTCATGGCGGTCCACACGATGTGGCTGGCGGCGCGCGCCGAGGGAATAGGCATGGGCTGGGTCTCGATCCTCGACCCGGCCGAGATGGCGACGATCCTGGACGTGCCGCCGGAGTGGACACTGATCGGTTACTTCTGCATCGGCTACCCCAGCGAGAACCACAGCGTGCCGGAACTGGAACGGGAAGGCTGGGAAACGCGGCGGCCGTCTATCGTGACAAGGCGGTAGTGGAATGGCAGCGCTGCCATCCTCCTTGCGGGGAAGAATGACTCCTCCCCAGCAGGGCTGTGGATATCATGGATGGTTCGCCGATCGTCAGCATGCCAGCAAGACACCATGGCAAAGCCGGTCGTGAAGGCCTTGACCTGAGGAAGTGCATAGAATGTTTCGCTACGACATGCAGGCCGAGATCTGGGTCTATCCGGGCAAGGGCGGCTGGCATTTCGTGACCCTGCCGCCGGAGCTTGGAGCCCGGATCAAGACGGCGATGGTTGGGATGGCAAGGCCCTGGGGCTCGCTTGGCGTGGAGGCCGTCATCGGCCAGACCAGATGGCGGACATCGCTGTTTCCCGACAAGAAATCCGGCAGCCTGCTCTTGCCGATCAAGACCGCGGTGCGGGTCCGCGAAGGCCTCGGGGCTGGCGACACGGCCAACCTGACGATCGAGATGCAGTTATGACGACGTCGGGTCAGGCTGACGACGACGCGCTATAGGGCGGCCAGTCGGCCGGATCCAAAGTGGGTACCGGTTGTCGGAAAATCCGATCTCAACAAAAAGATGAGCAGCGGCATGGTTCGACTTGAAAGTCCGCCGCCCCAGCGCAGAAATGCGCGCTGCGCCGGCCTCCCCTTGGCAAGGCGGCGGGCGGCTTGTATAGAGCCCGCCACCCTCAATTCCACTCTCCATCACAAGGACGACCCCATGGCGCTCGAACGCACCTTTTCCATGATCAAGCCGGACGCGACCCGTCGCAATCTCACCGGCGCTATCACCAAGATACTGGAAGATGCCGGCCTGCGCGTCGTCGCTTCGCGCCGGGTGTGGATGAGCCGCCGCGAGGCGGAAGGTTTCTATGCCGTGCACAAGGAACGTCCGTTCTTCGGCGAGCTGGTCGAATCCATGTCGTCGGGCCCGACAGTCGTGCAGGTACTGGAAGGCGAGAACGCCATTGCCAAGAACCGCGAAGTGATGGGCGCCACCAATCCGGCAAGCGCCGCCGAAGGCACGATCCGCAAGCTGCACGCACTGTCGATCGGCGAGAACTCCGTGCACGGTTCCGATGCGCCGGAAACCGCCGCGCAAGAGATCAAATACTGGTTCTCGGATACCGAGATCGTCGGCTAAGCCCGGCATCCGAACCCCATCAAAAAAGGCCGGCGCAACGCCGGCCTTTTTCGCCAAAGCCCGTCGCGTTCGACCGGTCTCATGCGATGCGCTTCAGGTTCTTGTTTTGGTGCATGTCGGTATCGCAAAACCGCTGCACGCTGCTGCGCGACATGCAGTAGCGGACATTTTCAGCTTCAGGCTCCTCGACGGGTCACCGGTGCGTTAAGCTCGGAGGGCGGATCAAACGCCGTCCCGACAATGAGGATTTTGGGGAGCCGACAAGGCCATGACCAGCGCCATTCCCGGCTTCTTCCAGGGCACCGAAATGCCAACCAGCGGCTGGTGGGAATCGCTGTGGCCCGAGCCCGCCAGCGTCCTGGCGGCAGTAGGCATGAAGCCCGGCACGGACGTGGTCGATCTCTGCTGCGGCGACGGCTGGTTCACGCTGCCAATCGCCAGGGTCGCCCGTCATGTAATCGCCATCGACATCGATGCCGATCTGCTCGAAGTCGCAAGGCGGCGGTTGGCCAAAGGCGGCGCGGGCAATTGCGAGTTTGTGGCGGGCGACGCCTATGAGCTTGCCGGGCTGGTGCCTCAGACCGTCGACTTCGTTTTCATGGCCAACGCTTTCCATGGCGTTCCGGACCGGCCGCGCCTTGCCCGCGCCGTGCGCGCGACGCTTGGCCCTGCCGGTCGTTTTGCCATCGTCAACTGGCACCAGTATCCGCGCGAGCAAACCACGGTCCTGGGCGAGCCGCGCGGGCCAAAGACCGAGCTGAGGCTGTCGCCCGAACAGACCACCGCGTCGGTGGAAGCGAGCGGGTTCAAGCTCGCCGAGCTGGTTGATGTGCCGCCCTATCACTATGGCGCGGTATTCAAACTCGCGACGAATTGAGAAATATCGCGTGAGATGCGGCATCGTCGCCTGATACATGTCGCCCGCCGCCCCCTAGCGGCGGGTTCTGTCAGTCTATTTCGCCTGGCGTTCCTTCACGTTCGCATGTTCATTCGCCGCCTCCGTGTCGGTGGACGGGGTCTTGGTCTCTTCACCTGAAAACGGGCTGCCCTGCCCCGGTGCGAGATCGCCGCTATGGCCGGCCTTGTTGGTCTGGAACGGTTGGCTGTCCGCTTTGAGACCGTGGTCAAGAGCATTGACAAGATGGTCGTCCGCCTTGGCAAGGCCGGTAAAGGCAAGGAGCGATGCACCGGTGGCGGCAAGGATAAGCGTGTGCGTTTTCATGTCTGGACTCCTTTGAGTTAAGGCCAGAACGAGCCGCAGCCATTCTGGCGGCTTCAACGAAGGGACAAACGTCCCTTTTGCCTTACCCGCCATTTTATGTGGAACTAACGCGCCCTCTGCCCGGCCTATTCCCGCTGAAACACATCGTGATCGACATGCGGCTGCCGCGCGGGCCAATCGGCGCGGACTAAGCGCTAGCTCGCGGCATTGAAGCGCAGGATGTCGCGGCCATCTTTGTCGGCGATGACAAGCTTGCCGGCGTCTACGTGGTAGGATGCTGCTTTGGCCAGCGCCTCGAACAGCGCCTTTTCCTCGGCCATGACCTGAGGCGCGCAGGCCTTAAAGGTCGAGCCGATGTCGCTGATTGCGATCGTCGATCCGTTTATCCTGGCGGTGGCGAAATAGACGTTGCAAGGGCCGCTGCCGCCGGCCTTGCCGGCTTCGCTGATGCGGAATGTCGCCCGCGGCTCGGCAATCACGCCGATGCCGTCGATATATTCGACCAGCCAGCTTTGGCCGAACACGGAAGGTGCCGCCGGCTCGTCGCCCGGCGCCGCCATTTTCAGCATGATGGTCTGTGGCGCGTCGCTGAGCGGGTCGACCTGATGGCGCGTATCGGCGACGAATAGCAGCCGGTCATCGACAGTGATGCGCGCCTGCAGCGCGTAGGTCATATCAGGCCGGATCACCCGCGGGTCGAAGCTGATCTCGAACTTGATCGGCACCTGGCCGGCCGGCACCACCTTGCGCTCGCCGATGATTGCTGCCGGCGCGTCGGCCAGCGACACGTCTGCAAGCTGCACGGAAAGCACGGCATTGGGCGGCAGCGCGATGCGCTCGCGATACATCACCTCGCCCTTGAGGGTCTTTTCGGCAGCCACGGAACGATCCGGAACGGCAAGTATGCCAACGGCCAGCGGCACCAGTCCGAAGATGAAGAACTCGGCGATCCTGTCCAGCATGATCCTGCTCCCCTTCCGGCAAGGGTTTCGCAGGATTGCGGTCAATGAATGGCCGGCGGCCTATGGGCATGGCTGTCCCAGGAATTTATTTGGACGGCGGGCGCTTCCAGCGGCCCGCCGCCTTGTCGTCGGCCTTCTTGGCCGCTCCGCAAACTCTGTTCAGTCCACGCTCAGCCAAGCCTCAGACGATCACGAATTCGTGTTCCCAACAGAGGTAACACGGCGGGCGTCCGGACCGAACTGACCAATGCACGCTGAGGAGAGTGCGCCTGAAACCCAACCGGAGGTGAAATCATGTCAACGAGATCAACCGTGAGCGCGGCCTTACTGGCCAGCGCCGTTGCCACGGCTCTTGCTTCTTTTGCGACGGCCGCGCCGCTGACCGAGGCACAGGTCAAGGCAGCGATGGATGCTGGCAAGGAGAAGTGCTTTGGCGTCGCCTTGAAGGGACAGAATGACTGCAAGGCAGGCCCGGGGACCACCTGCCAAGGCACCTCGACCGTCGACTACCAAGGCAACGCCTGGAAGTTCGTCGACGGCGGCACCTGCACGACGATGGACCTGCCCGGCGGCCGCAAGGGCTCACCCACCGAGCTGACTCGCGACGTCCCGTCGTAAGCGATGCACCATGCCGGAAAGCGGCGATGACGATGAACGAACCGACTCGTCCAGCATCCCGCACGTCGAAGACCTCGCGCTTTCCGGCGCACCCGGTCGCCGGCCTTGCCGGCACCAGTTTCAAGCATGAGCATCTATCCGCAATCCTCGGCGACGGCCCCGTAAGCGGCTTCTTCGAGGTTCATGCGGAAAACTACATGGGCGCCGGCGGCGCGCCGCACGACGCGCTCGCCCGCATCCGCCGCAATTATCCCGTCTCGCTGCATGGCGTCTGCATGTCGATCGGCGGCCCGCAGCCGCTCGACAAGGTGCATCTCGGTCGTTTCAAGGCGCTGGTCGACCGCTACGAGCCGGCGCTCGTTTCAGAGCATCTCGCCTGGTCGACCCACGACACCACCTATTATAACGACCTGCTTCCCCTGCCCTACACGCCGGCAACGGTTTCGCGCGTGGCGGATCACATCGATGAGCTCCAGGGCGCGATCGGCCGCCTGATCCTGCTCGAGAATCCTTCGACCTATGTGCTTTTTCCGGAATCGACGATGAGTGAGACGGATTTCATCCGCGAGCTGGTTCGGCGTAGCGGCTGCGGCCTGCTGCTCGATGTCAACAACGTCTTCGTTTCGGCCACCAATCACGGCTATTCGGCACGTTCTTATCTCGCGGACTTCCCGCTCGAACATGTCGGCGAAATCCATCTGGCCGGGCACGCCAGGCAGGAGGACGACGAGGGCGACCTGCTGCTCATCGACAGCCATGACGGCCCGGTTGCCGACGCGGTCTGGAAGCTCTTCGATATCGTCATCGGCCGATGCGGGCCACTGCCGACGCTAATCGAATGGGACAGCGACATTCCCGAGTGGCCGGTGCTCAAGGCGGAAGCCGCCGCCGCCCAGGCCATCCTCGACCGTCATGCCGACGACTATTTCGGAAAAGCCCATGCCGCAGGATGAGCTCCAGTCGGGCGATCTCGGCCGCCGGTTTGACTATGCCGCGGCATTCACCGCCGGTTTGCTCGATCCTGACCGTGCCCCGCCTGACTCTGTTTCGGGGCCGAACGGGAAGGCTGCGATCAAGCGATATGCCGTCTACCGCAACAACGTCACGGTCAGCCTGATCGATGCGCTGGCCGCCAGCTTTCCAGCGACGCTGCGCATCACCGGCCCGGATTTCTTTCGCGCGATGGCGCGCTTTCACATCCGCGAAACGCCACCCACCTCGCCGCTTCTATTCGAATATGGCCGCGACTTTCCCGATTTCATCGAGCGCTACGAACACGCGCAGTCGATGCCGTGGCTGGCCGACGTGGCGCGCATCGAGCGGGCCTGGCTCGATGCCTATCATGCCGCCGACGCGAAGGCGCTGTCGGCTGAGGCACTGGCGTCGATCCCTCGCGAGAGGCTTGCCGACACCGTGCTGCGGCCGCATCCGGCGACGCGGATCGCGCGCTCCCGGTTCCCGGCAGTCACAGTCTTCGCGGCAAACCGGAACGACGGTCCTGTTGGGCCGATCCGGGCAACGGGCGCTGAAGATGCGCTGGTCACGCGGCCCGGCCTAGAGGTCTTCGTCCGCCACCTACCACCCGGCGGCGCAATATTTATCTCGCATCTGGTCGCGGGCGAGTCGCTCGGCGCCGCGGCCGCGGCGGCGTTTGCGGAGAGTGCCGAATTCGAGCTTTCCGCCAACATTGCCGGCGTGCTGGAAGCGGGAGCCTTCACGACTGCACATCAGGAAAGGTGACCACGATGAGCGATAGGCAGAACGCGAGCACCGAACCGCGAGGGTTCGCCGCTCTCGTCGAAAGGCTAAATGCCGCCCTGCGCACGATCGCGACGCCATCGCTGACGCAGCTTGTCCTGCGCTGCGCCCTCGCTGTCCCGTTCTGGCGGTCCGGCGTCAACAAATGGGACGGTTTTCTACAGTTGAACGATGTCGCAGTGCTGCTTTTCAGCTCGGAACTCAAATTGCATCTGCCGGGCGGTCCTTATGATTTTCCGGCACCTGCGCTGGTGGCGTTCGCTTCAGGGTCAGCGGAGCTCGTGTTGCCAGTTCTCCTTGTTATCGGCCTGGCGACGCGACTGGCGGCATTCGGGTTGCTGCTGATGACGCTGGTCATCGAGTTCACCGTGCCGGACGGCTGGCCGCTGCACATTACCTGGGCGGCGATGGCGCTTGGCATCATGGCCTGGGGACCCGGCCGGATTTCGCTCGATCATCTGATCGGCACTGACAAAGGTTGAGGGCTCGCGGAAGCCTGGTCAGTCTCGCTTCCAGCGGCTCGCCGCCTTGTCGTCGGCCTCCTTGGCGTCGACCCAGCCGCCTTCGGAACCGTCGCTATGGTGTTCCTTTTTCCAGAACGGCGCCCGTGATTTCAAATAATCCATCAGGAAATTCGCGGCGTCGAACGCCGCCTGCCGGTGGGCGGAAGCGGACACCACCAGCACGATGTTTTCGCCCGGCGCGATCTTGCCGTGGCGATGGATGACGGTGAGCCCCTGCAGCGGCCAGCGCTCGATTGCCTCGCCGGCGATGCGGGATATCTCGGCTTCGGCCATTCCGGGATAATGTTCGAGCTCGAGCGCGGAGAGCCTGCCTTGCTCGTCGCGGCAAAGGCCGGAGAAGGTCACCACAGCGCCGATGTCGTTGCGACCCCTGGTCAGCCTGGCGATCTCGGCGGCGACGTCGAAATCCTCCGCCTGGATGCGCACGACAGGCACCACCGCGGACATGGTTCAGCCACCGGTCATCGGCGGGAACAGCGCGATCTCGCGCGCGCCGGCGATCTTTTCGCGGTGCTCGACATGTTCCTGGTTGATGGCGACGCGGATCACGTCAGGATATTGCAGCGCGTGCTCGTATTCCTCGCCGCGCGATTTCAGCCAGCGCAACAGGTCGGCGACCGTTTCGATGGCGGCCGGCAACTCGACGTCTTCTTCCGGTCTGCCGATCCGCTCGCGCACCCAGGCGAAATAAATGAGCTTCGTCGACATGCTACTCGTCCATGATGTGCTTGAGGCCGGCGCGGAAATAGTCGTAGCCAGTGTAGAGCGTCACCAGGGCGGCGATCCACAGCAGCACCAGCCCGGTCTGGGTGGTCAGCGGAAAGAGCTTGTCGCCGGCCGGGCCCGCAAGCAGGAAGGCGATGGCGATCATCTGGATGGTGGTCTTCCATTTGGCGAGCTGCGTCACCGGCACCGAGACCTTCAAAGCCGCCAGATATTCGCGCAGGCCCGAGACCAGGATCTCGCGGCACAGGATGATGATCGCCGCCCACAGCGACCAGCCGGCGATGCCGGCATGGCGATCGGTGTCGGCGGCAAGCAGCAGCAGGCAAGTGGCGACCAGCAGCTTGTCGGCGATCGGGTCGAGCATCTTGCCGATGTTGGAGGTCTGCTGCCAGGCGCGCGCCAGATAGCCGTCGAAGTAATCGGTGATCGAGGCGAGCAGGAAAATGATGAGCGCCGACCAGCGCGCGAAGTCGCTCGATTTCAGATGCCCCTCCAGGAAGAAGCACAGCACCACCAGCGGCACCGCCAGGATGCGGGCGTAAGTGAGCATGTTGGGCAGGTTGAACGCGCGCTGGGACATGTTTTGGGAACTCTTTCTGCCTGCTTAGTCAAATCAGAAGCGAATGTGGGGGGTCAACAGGCCAGAATCGATTAGCCAGCCGAAATATCGGCAATAAGTCTTAGCTCTCGTGAAAATGATTGTAGACCAGTTTCGCCACCTGTTCGGAAATGCCGTCGACCTTGACCAAGTCCTCGACGGCGGCACGGCTGACCGCCTTGGCCGTACCGAAATGCATCAGCAGCGCGCGCTTGCGGCCGGGTCCGATGCCGCTGATCTCGTCGAGCGGGCTCTTGACCATCTCCTTCTTGCGGCGGGCGCGGTGCGAACCGATGGCGAAGCGATGGACCTCGTCGCGCAGCCGCTGGACGAAATAGAGCACCGGATCGCGAACGGGCAGCGAGAATGGGGCCCTGCCCTTGACGAAGAAGCGTTCGCGGCCGGCATCGCGGTCCTGACCCTTGGCGATGCCGATGGCGACAACGCGATCCTCGATGCCGAGATCGGCCAGGATCTTGCGCACCGCCGTCATCTGGCCCTGGCCGCCGTCGATGAGGATGACGTCGGGCCAGGCGGGGAAGCCGCCCGCGTCCTCGATATCGTCGCCCGGTCCGGTAGGGCTTGCCTCGCCCGCGCCCTCGGTTTGCGGGGCATCGCCATGTTCCTTCAACAGCCGCGAGAAGCGCCGCTGCATCACCTCGCGCATCATGCCGAAATCGTCGCCCGGCGTGATGTCGGTCGAGCGGATGTTAAACTTTCGATACTGGTTCTTCACAAACCCTTCCGGCCCGGCGACGACCATGGCGCCGACGGCGTTGGTTCCCATGATGTGCGAGTTGTCATAGACCTCGATGCGCACCGGCGGCTTTTCCAGGCCGAAGGTCTCGGCAAAGCCAGTGAGCAGCCGCGCCTGAGTCGAGGTTTCGGCCAGCCGCCGGCCGAGCGCTTCGCGCGCATTCTGCAGCGCATTGTCGGTCAGGTCCTTTTTCTCGCCGCGCTGCGGCACCGAGATCGACACCTTGCGGCCGGCCCGGGTGGAGAGCGCCTCCGCCAGCAATTCCTGGTCCTCGACGCCATGCGACAACAGGATGGTGCGCGGCGTCGGCTTGTCGTCGTAGAACTGCGCCAGGAACGATCCCAGCACCTCGCCGGCTTCGAGCGCCGGATCGGCCTTGGGAAAATAGGCGCGGTTGCCCCAGTTCTGGCCGGTGCGGAAGAAGAACACCTGGATGCAGACCTGGCCGCCCTCCTGATGGATGGCGAAGACATCGGCCTCGTCGACGGTCTGCGGATTGATGCCTTGATGGCTCTGCACATGCGACAGCGCCGCCAGCCGGTCGCGATAGATGGCGGCGCGTTCGAAATCGAGGTTCTCCGAAGCCTGCTGCATAGCGGCGGAGATCTCCGTCTTCACCTTCTGGCTGCGGCCGGAAAGGAAATCCTTCGCCTCGGCGACAAGCCTTGCATAATCGCCATGCGAGATTTCGCCGGTGCATGGGCCGGCGCAGCGCTTGATCTGGAACAAAAGGCAAGGCCGGGTGCGGTTCTCATAGAAGGAGTCGGTGCAGCTCCTGAGCAGGAAGGCGCGCTGCAGCGAGTTGATGGTACGGCCGACGGCGCCGGCCGAGGCGAACGGGCCGAAATAGTCTCCCTTGCGCGAGCGCGCGCCGCGATGCTTGTAGATACCGGGCGAGATATGATCGCCGGTCAACAAGATATAGGGGAACGACTTGTCGTCGCGCATCAGCACGTTGAAGCGTGGCCGCAAGCGCTTGATGAGGTTGGCTTCAAGCAGCAGCGCTTCGATCTCGGTGCGGGTGACGACGAACTCCATCGTCGACGTCTCGCGCACCATGCGGCCGATGCGGCTGGTGTGGAACCGGCCTTGCGCGTAGCTGGTGACCCGCTTCTTCAGGCTGCGTGCCTTGCCGACATAGAGCACGTCGCCGTTGGCATTCATCATGCGGTAGACGCCGGGCGCATTGGGCAGCCGCTTGACCAGCGTCTGGATCACCTCGGCGCCGACCATGCCGTCGGCGTCGCCGGCATGCGGGGTCCAGTCGATGGCGGTGAAGGTGACGTCCGGACCGCCGGCCGCAGGCTCGACGACCTCTTCGGCCGCCTCGTCCTCGAGGTCGATTTCGGGCGGCAGGTCGTCGGCGCCACCGCGCGTTTTTTGTTTCTGGTCCATGGGGCTCATTCCGCCATGCCTGTCACATCGGGCGTCTGCCATGCAAGGTGCTGGCCGCCGTCAAGCGCAATCATCTGGCCGGTGACCGAGCGTGCCGCCCACAGATAACGGATAGTGGCACCGAATTCCGGCAATTCCGGGCCGCGTTTCAGGATCAGCCCGGCAATCTGGGCATCGAAATCGCTGTCGTGCTGGCGCGTGTTCTTCAAGGTCGGGCCAGGACCAATGGCGTTGACGCGGATGCGGGGACCCAGCGCCTGCGCCATCATCTCGGTCGCCGCCCACAATGTCGACTTCGACAGCGCATAGGAAAAATAACGCGGCGTCGGGCGCCAGACGCGCTGGTCGATCATGTTGACGATCAGCCCCTCACTGTCCTGCGGCAAAGCCCGGGCGAAAGTCTGCGTCAACAGCGCCGGCGCCTTGACATGCACGGCGAAATGGCGATCCCAGGCCGGCCAGTCGAAATCCTCAACACTGTCGTGCTCGAACAGCGAGGCGTTGTTGACCAACAGCGACACCGGCCCGAGCGCCGCCGCCGCGCGGCCGACTAGGTCGCCGACCGCGTTCATGTCGGTCAGGTCGGCAGCAAACACTGCGGCCCGGCCATGTCGACCAAAATGACCACTGTTGATTTCGGCCGCCAGTGCCTCCGCCTCGGCCAGCGAGCGATTGCAGTGAATGGCGACGGCAAAACCATGCCCGGCAAGATCTTCGACGATCGCCCTGCCGATCCGCCTCGCCCCGCCCGTCACCAGTGCCGTCGCGGCGACCTTGCTCATCTGTCAATCCTTAATCCGATGCCGATTCCAACCTGCCGGGATAGCGCCGGCAAATTATGGCCCGCCAAGCGTTAAATCCCATTTCCACCTGGGGCAAGATTGTGGCAAAGTGGCCGGTGGGCGTTCTGGTTCGACCGGAATTCGGGCCAGCCCGTCCGCAATATAGGGCGCTGGAGCCCTTATACCAAGCCGTGTGCAGTGCAGCACGGCGAACCTGCTGACATTCGCTGTTGCGAAGATGCAACGTCAAGGTTCTGCCTCATTCGTGCCAGGGAATGACCCAAGTTCAGGTTCGCTTCAGCCGCATTTCGACACGACATTTGCAACCGTTGAACGCCGGATCCGTTTCATCCCCCGGACGGGTTGAGGGCGCTCATGAAAAACAAGCCTGTGTCCTGTGGCTTAAGGAGTAAAGAACAATGCAAGCCAATCTTAAATTTGCGCGACCGCTGGCGGTGGCGTTTGGGCTGTTCGCCCTCGGCGGAACTGCCTATGCCGCGGACGTGGTTCAGGAAGAGCCGCCGGCACCTGCCCCGATTGCAGAACTTCCGGTCGCATCCTGGGCCGGTCCCTATGCCGGTGTGAGCGTCGGCTACGGCTTCGCCGGCCATGCCAAAGCCAAAGACATTGGCGTCGACGTCGACACCAAGGGTTTTGTCGGCGGCGTCTTCGGCGGCTATAACTGGCAGCAGGAGAACTTCGTCTACGGTGCCGAAGCCGATATCGGCTACAACGGCGTCAAGGGCGACGATGCCGGCATCGAGGCCAAGGGTGGCTTCGAGGGCTCGCTGCGTGCCCGCCTCGGCTATGCCGTCAGCCCGGACATCCTGCTCTACGGCACCGCCGGTGGCGCGCTGAAGAACCAGAAGATTGAAGCTGCCGGCGTAAGCGACACCAACACGCAGTTCGGCTGGACAGCCGGCGTCGGTACCGACATCAAGATCACCGACAATGTGTTCGGCCGTGTCGAGTATCGTTACACGGACTTCGGCAGGAAGGACTTCGACGGTATCGGCAAAGTCAAGTCGACCGACAATCGCGTCACTTTCGGCGTCGGTATGAAGTTCTAAGTCGTCCAAGCCACGACACGAAAAAGCCGGGCCTCGCGCCCGGCTTTTTTTTGTGGCACCGGTTGAGGCCGCCCGCCTTCAAGCCGGGATGGCGGGCTTCAGTTCCGGGAACTTCTCGTCGAAGCGTGCCGCCCAGCGCGTCAGCCGGCCGCGGCCCTTTTCCCATTTTCCGGCGAAGCGCAGCGAGAGATAGCCAAGGCAGGCGCGCAATGCGATCTGGCCGAGGGTGATTTTCTTCGGCAGCTTCGGCGGATTGGCGTTGAGCAGATCGAGCGCGGCCGAAATCTTCGTCCACTGGCGCTCGAGCCAAGGCTGGTAGACCATCTCTTCCGGCCGCGTGCGCCGCTCATAGACCATCGACAGCGCGCAGTCGCAGATACCGTCGGCCAATGCCTCCAGCACCTCCGCCTCAAGGCGCCTGTCGGGATTGCGCGGAAACAATGCGTTCTTCGACATCCGGTTGAGATGCTGGGTGATGGCGCGGCTGTCGTGGACCGAGCGGCCGTCATCGAGCACCAGCACCGGGATCTTGCCGAGCGGATTGGCGCCGATCAGTTCGGCCGGCCTTTCCTCGGTCTTTATCGGCACGAGATCGACCGCGATGCCAGCATAAAGTGCTGCCATGCGCACCTTGGAACTGTAGGGGGAAGTAGACGCGTAGAGCAGTCTGGGCATTGTCGATTCCGGTTTGCCGGCTACCGCTCCATATGCCCCGTTGGACGCGCAAAAGGACGCGGTAGCATTGTGACTTCGCGCATGACCCTCACCGAAAATCGATTCCGACAGGGGCTCGTGCGTGGGCACTGTTGACCGATCATGCAGGGTTCAGCAACGGCCAGAGGCGGAAAACCGCGCCGCCAGCGTACATCCATTGTCTCTACGTCAATCGCGATGCGATAAGCCGCAGTGCGGCGGCAGACGCGAGCGGGTCGGACAATCCAAATCCGATTGGCTACCAACTCGGCCTTGCACCGAAGGTTGGCCTTTGGCAGCCACAAAAATCCCACCGGACTTCGCCGCATGGCGAAGCCCTGGGAGCTGCGAAAAGACGTCTTCCTCCCGCCACTTTCTCGTTCTGCCCGACCGTCAACCAAGAAGCGAGGCGCCTGTCCGGCATCCCGCCCTGACTGTCTTGAGTATTGTCCCCACGGTAGCAGGGCGGCGACTACTTCTTGGCCTTCGCCTTTGCGGGCGCTGCCTTCGGCTTGGCCGCGGGCGCTGCTTTCTTCACTGCCGCAGAAGATTTCGCAGCGGCGGCCTTTGCCGGTGCTGCCTTCTTCGCAGCTGGCTTCGCCGCGGCCTTTGCAGCCGGCTTCTTGGCCGGTGCCGCCTTCTTTGCGGGTGCAGCCTTGGCCGGTGCTGCCTTTGCCTTGGCAGGCGCTGCTTTCTTCACGGCCGGTTTTGCCGCGGCCTTGGCGGCCGGCTTTTTGGCCGGCGCTGCTTTTGCCTTAGGCGCGGCGGCCTTCGCTTTGGCAGCGGGTGCCGCTTTCTTCACAGCAGTTGCGGCCTTTGCCGCGGCTGCTTTTGCTGGTGCTTTCTTTGCCGGTGCCTTGGATGCCGGCGCCTTGGATGACTGCTTAGCCATATCATGCCCCTTCCGTTGTGCCGACGGCCGTTATTGACCCGGCGCGCATTGCATATCTGACTCGCGGCTTGCTAGCCAGCGAAGCATTAGAATGATTTTTGCAGCTTAAGTTTCGGTTACGGCGAGCGCACGACCATTTTACCCGCGCAAAAACCGGCTGCGAATCTTTGTCTCCCGCAGTGAAGTTCTGCGACAGAAATTCTGGCCGCTCTATCTCGACCGGTCTTCTCGTCAAGCTCATGACCTTTTCGACCAGCTTTGCGCTTCAACGTCCGACGCTCAGCGCGAACATTGTCCAGAACGAAGGCGGTCGCCCGCCTCGTCTTGTTTGAAAAGATAAACTACAGGTAAGTAGGAAGCAACGCGACGAGCACGCCGCTGCACTATCTTGCACGACGCGATGAAAGTAAGCAGACAGCTCACATTTCTGAAGGACAGGATATCGTTCGATAGATCCGGTCGAGCCGACCGCGTGATCGAAAGCGCTTGGCCGTTCAGGCGCCGAGCGGCTCACGGCTCATCTGCAGCCGGCGCGAAGGCTCGGCCCTGTGGAGATGGACGGCGAAGGTATCCCATGGCGGCATGACGGAGATCTGTGCCAGGATGCGCCCCGCTTCACCGCGATGATAGCCGCCGTGTGGTACGACGTGGGTCAGCATTTCCTGTCGCGACATCAATGCCTTATCCCCGTCGGTGAACACGAAGGCGACGGGCTCGGACAGCTGCCGCGACGAAACGGTTTCGAGATAATCGAGATACCAGCGATCGGTCGCTGCGACCGCGGCGCGAAGTTCGTCGAACGCCGGCGTGTCCTCATTGGTGTCGGCGGAGTAGCCATGGCTTGCCTCAACCAGGTGCGCCGAGAATATCCGCGACACCACATGGCTGTGATCGACGAGCCGTATCACGGCCTGCCGTTCCTTGCCGTGAACATGCGGGTCGAGACTCGCGAGCTTTTCCAGCAGTTCGTCATTGGCCCAGGCCTGATAGGCAAACAGGCTGCGAAGCAGAGCGAGCGCACTCATGGTCGGTGTCCTTTTCCGGAAATGCGAGTATGTTGTTTATATTTTCAGGAGACTGAGCGGGCGTGTCTACTCGCATTGCAAGACCGCATCCGCGCATGCGCAAGCAGCCGCGCCAGGCGCGTTCCAGGGCAACCGTCGAGGCGATCATCGAGGCAGCGGCTCATGTTCTGAGCGGGCTGGGCTGGGCCGGCTTCACCACCAACAAGGTGGCCGAGACAGCAGGTGTGAGCATCGGCACGCTCTACCAGTATTTTCCCGACAAGCTCTCCCTGCTCGCAGCCGTCCGGCGCCGTCACTTCGATCATGTGCTGTCGGTCATTCGCGATTCGGCGGAAGACCAAAAGCCGCTCAGGACGTTCGCGCAGGAGCTGGTGCGCGGCATGATCGCGGCACACAGCATTCACCCGACACTACACCAGGTGCTGCTCGACGAGGCGCCGGGCGATCGCGGCTCCAGGGCCGCCCATGCTTCGTTCCAGGCACAATACCTCAATCACTATGCGACTGCTGTCGCCAGTTATCGCAAGCCACGGAAAGGCGCCGACACGGAGGCCGTGGCGCGCGTGCTGTCGTCAGCGATCGAAGGTGTGATCCACAACGCGGCACGCCGGAACATGCTCGCCGCGCCGGAACTGCAAAAGCAACTCGTCGAACTGATCTGCGCCTACCTATCGGGAGCGGGCCGTACCGGTCGATAGCGCATAGCACAGCGGAAGTCGGGATTTCTGTGTTTCGTTCAAAGCCGGCTTATGAGGTGCGGCAGGGACGATGCCAACAATGCCGCACCTGATGCGGCCAAGAGTGTGAGGACGATCTTTCGAAAAGTCGCCTCGGTAACGCCGATGTAGAGTCTCGCGCCAAGGAGTGTCGGTATCAACATCGCCGGCGCGACGACGGCAAACATTGGCAGCATTTCGAGCTTGACCTTTCCGGCCGCAAGATAGGCGGCCATCGTCATGGAGAGGGTCACAAGGTTGAAATTCTGGATGACAATACGCTGCCTGTCCTTTTCCCATTGACGCAGCACGCACCACAGCGTTGGAACCGGGCCGGTGAAGCCGCCAAGTCCACCCATGATGCCGCCGACCAGACCTATTGCACCGTCTGCAACAGGACCCCCGACCGTGATGGGAGGGAGGCGACGCGCAAAGAGCATCAAGGGACACCAAACGACCAGCAGCGCGCCGAAGACCAGCTTGAACAACTGCACATCCAGCAAGGGCAGGATGGCGACACCGACCGGAATCCCTATGGTCCCGCCGATCAGGAAGGGCAGCAGAAGCCTGAGGTCGAAACCCCGGCGGACGGTGACGGCAGCGATGATCTGACCGGTGAGCGCCCCAAAGACCGCCATGGCAGCAGCCAGCTGGGGCTCCACGGTCCAAACCCAAATCGACATGGCAACCAGGCTGAAAGCGAACCCGGAAAGCCCCTGGACGAAGCCTGCAACGACCGCGCCGAGAGCAACAGTATAAACAAGCAAATCCATGTGGTGCTGTTTCCCCGCAAACTCGTGACAGCAGATCGCGCTTCCCGCGAATGCTGCGCCGCATGGAAACGGTAACGGTCGATCAGGTGGCCGGTGCTAAAAAGTCGGAATCAGCGAGTGCGCGATCAGCGCAGGACGCGGCAGCGGCCGTTGTAGACCATCCAGCGGTCGAAGCCCGACACGCAGAATTCGACATTGTCGCCGATCGAGGCAAAACCCTGGCCTTCCTCGATCAAGTACCAGATGGTGCGGGCGCGACCGTCGGAGAGGCTGACGGTGGCGCCGCAATAACGGCGACCGATCGGCCAGATGTCGTCGGCCGGCAGATAGCGATGCTGGTGGATGCGCTGGAAGTCGACGATCTGCACATCCGGCAGATGCGGCACGTGATGCACCTGATAGGAGAAGTGGTCGGTGATTTTGTTCAGCACCCAGGCCTCGCCGCACACGCCGCTGTCCTCGTCGGTATAGATTGCAAGGTCGGCGGCCTGCACCGCCTGAGTAACGCCGAGAGGCGCAGCCAGCGGCGTGCAAACGGCGAGCAGTGCGGCAAGGGCGGATTGGGCGAAGCGAGTCATGGCAGCCTCTCAAGGTCGACTGCGCGCAGTGTGCGGATTCGCTGACGCGCGGTCAAGCGGTTGTAGCGACTATGGTTGTGGTGACGCGGTTGCACTGAGGGAACGGCAAGGACCGCATCTCAAACTACTCTCCCGCCAGCCAGTCCAGCGTCCAATGCGATGGCTGCTCGACAGCAAGCAGCCGGTGCAGCGCCGGCAGCAGCGTCCGCAACTCGCCCTCCAGGGTGAAGGGCGGATTGACCACCACCATGCCGCAGCCATCGAGGCGCGGCTCGACGGAGGCCGGCCTGATCTCAAAACCGATGTCGAGCAGCCTGGGAACGCACGTCTGCTTCAGCGCCTTGCGGAAGGCGGCGACCGCCTTGCGGTCCTTGAGCGGATACCAGAGCGCGTAAATCCCTCCTGGCCAGCGCCGATGGGCTCTTTGCAGCCCGTCGACCAAGCGACCGAACTCGCCCTCTTCCTCGAAAGGCGGATCGATGAGGACGAGACCGCGCTTCTCCTTTGGCGGCAGATGCGCGCCGAGCGCCAGCCAGCCGTCGAGCTCGATCACCCGGGTCTGGAAGTCGCCGTCAAACAGCGACTTCAGCCTGGCGGCATCCTTAGGATGCAACTCGACCGCCGACAGCCGGTCCTGCTTGCGCATCAGGTGCCGGGCGATCAGCGGCGAACCCGGGTATTTTGTCACGCCGCCGTCCGTATTGAGCGAGCGGACGGCTTCAAGATACGGCACCAGCAGTGCTGCCGCCGGCGCATCGAGGGCCGCATCGACCAGCCGGCCGATGCCGCCTTGCCATTCGCTGGTCTTTTGCGCTTCGGTCGAGGACAGATCGTAACGGCCGATCCCGGCATGGGTGTCGATGACCCGAAACGCCTTGTCCTTCTGCTTCAGATATTCGATCAGCCGGCTGAGCACGACATGCTTGACGACGTCGGCGAAGTTTCCGGCATGGTAGGCGTGGCGATAGTTCAATTGGAGCCCCTGCCCCAGCGAGGCGGTGGCGGCTGCGAATTCGGATTTTCCGGCCGGCGGCCGCCGAAACGGAATGCCAGCACCAGCCCGGCCAGGCCGGCCGCCATCAGGGAAAAACCGACCGGTCGCGCCCGGCGGTCGACCTCGCCGGCAGCCGAGCGCAGGACGAGATCGACGGCCCGCATCGGAATGCCCTCGGCGTCGCCTGGACCAACGGTGAAAATATAGGGGCCGGCGGTAACCGTCGGGATCAGGCCGGCCTCGTCGCGAAAGATCCTGTCCGGCAGTTGCGGACTGACCTGCCGAGGATTGTCGGAATGGTTGAACTGCAGCGTCGAGGCAAGCACCGTCCTGCCGCCGGTGGCGACAGTGAGGGTCAACACGGTGCGCTGCTGCGAGACGATACGCTCGGCTCTTGCCGTTAGGTCGACCAGCACGCGTAGCGGCCCGTCGCGTGCGCTCAGGGCCACCGTCACTGGCTTGAACCGGCCCTGGTCGTAAACCCTCCAGGTGCCGATCTCACGGCCGGAGAAATTGGTCATCGCCCAGGGATAGACGACGCCGATGCCGGTGCCGATGAGCAGTATCACGGCGAACAGAGAGCGCATGAGGTCAAGACCCGGTATTCGGCGCGCTGGTGCCGTCGCGGGCGCGCTCCATTTCGTCCAGGAGCATGTCAAGGCCGAGATCAAACGTCCGGTCGAATTCGGCGGTGCCGAAATAACGCCCGGCCGCAGCTACTTTTGGAAAATCCTGCGCCAGTTGCTCATCGCTGACCGTGGTCACGGCCGAAGGCCCCTTCGCATAGTCGGCAGTCTCGTCGAGGATGGCACCCATCAGATAATAGCCGGTGGTACGGAACAGCCGCGCACCAAGTTCCGGTCCGAAGCCGCCGGCCTCGAACAGGCCGAGGATGCCGTTCAGCCACGCAAGGCAGGTCGGCGAGTTCATCCGGTAGGTAACGAAGAAGCTGGCGAAAGCCGGGTGCTCACGCGCGACGCGGCGGAAATCCTGCACGGCGATGCGCAACCTTTGTCGCCAAGGTAGGTCCGTGTCGGGCATTTCGAGAGAGCCGATCAGCCGGTCCACCAAGGCTTCGAAGAGATGCGCCACCGAAGGAAAGTGGTGATAGATGCTCATCGCCTCGCAGCCGAGTGCAGTCGCTAGCTTGCGCATCGAAAAACCGGCGAGGCCCTCGCTCTCGATCACCTTCAAAGCGGCAGCCTCGATCATCTCGCGAGACAGTCTACCGCGCGGTCGCTTTTTTTTGATCGATGTGTCCATGGTGCCGCTTGACAACTTACACTGTAAGGTTCATTTTCGACATTACCTTACACCGTAAGGTCTACAAACGCCAGAGGAGAACGTCATGTCTGTCTATCGTACTCTTTCATCAACGCATTCTTCCATCCGCCGTGCCTGCCTGCTCGCCGCCGCCTGTGTGCTGACGCTGGCTGCAACTCCTTCTTATGCCGATGAGTATGACGCAACCGTCAAGGACATCCAGTCGACCATGGGCGGGGTGCCCGGTTTCGTAAAGCAGTTCCCGAAAGCCGGTCTGCCCGGTGCATGGGCCGAGGTCAAGGCTATCCAGCTCAGCGACAAGACGGCGCTGCCGCCGAAGGTCAAGTCACTGATCTCGCTGGCGGTGGCGGCGCAAATCCCGTGCAACTACTGCATCTGGTCGGACACGCAGGACGCCAAGCGGGCCGGCGCTACCGACGAGGAGATCCAGGAGGCGGTCGCCGTTTCAGCGCTGACCCGCCACTGGAGCACCATCTTCAACGGCATGCAGGTCGATTTCGATACATTCAAGAAGGAGATGGGCGGGCAGTAATGCCTTTCGTTGTTAGAGCGGGATGCATTCAGACTGAATTAGCCATCTCGCTCCGACTGTTTGTGTGATCCGCCAGCACCTCATTGATGACCCGCCACGATTTTTCCGCCTCGCGCTGATTGCCGTCATGTCCCGAAGCGACGATCAGCGCCTTCCACAACGCCCAGCCCCGAGCGCGCGCCCAGCTGTGCTCGTCAAGCGCAATGGCATCGCGGAACGCCTGACGGCTCTCGCCGTAAAATTCCGTCCACGCGATCACCAGATCACAGGCAGGATCGCCGATAGCCGAACTACCGAAATCGACCACCGCGCACAGCTTGCCATCTTCGACGAGCAGATTGCCCGAGGCGACGTCGCCATGGACCCAGACCGGCGGCCCTTACCATCGCGAGGCAAGGGCGGTCGCCCATACGGCTTCGGCGGCGGCCTTGTCGATGCGGCCGCCGAGCGCCGAGAGCGCGGCTCGGGTCTCGGCGTCGTAGACCGAAAGCCGGCCACCGCGGTGGAAATTATGCCGCCCTGCCGGTGGCCCATCGGCAGCGTCGATCCGGTAGAGCGCAACCAGAAAGCCGGCCAGCGAACGGGCGAACTCAGTAAGATCGGCAATCAGTCCACCAGCCGCCGGTCTGCCGCCAAGCCAGCGATAGACGGACCAAGGCCATGGATAGCCTTCCCCGGGCGCGCCTTTGGCCAGCGGCACGGGTATGGGCAGAGGCAGGTGAGGCGCCAGACGGGGCAGCCAGCGATGCTCCTTCTCGACCTGGGCGACATAGGCGGCGGCGCTCGGCAGCCGCACCGACATGCGATCGCCCAGTCGGAACGTGCGGTTGTCCCAGCCGCCAGGCTCGACCGGCTCTACCGGCAGGTCCGCCCATTTGGGGAACTGCGCGGCAATCAGCCGGCGAACAAGTGCGGCATCTATCGGCATGCCTGGTGTTCGTTCATCGGGCGGCATCGGGCTTGCTCAGGTCTTTTGAATAGCCGGCAGTCCATCTTTTTGGCGTCGCATTCTTGCGGCGCCAGTGATTCCACTAGGCCGCAAATTCTCTAAGCCTTGCGTTCCCAGCGCCGGTCGGGCGTTTGCTGCCAGTAGGTCACGGTGTGGCCAGCCTCCTTCATTGTCTTCCAGTGCGTGCGTGCCGCCTCTAGCTGGGCTGCATCGTGGCCGTCGAACAGGAACACGGCGCGCTGATAGCCGCCAAGCTCCGGCGGCACCGCCCCATCGACCAGGAAACGTATCTGCGCCTGGTTCGGATTGTCAGGGCCGACGGTCAGAAGAACCGGCTGCTCGGCGGGATGGGCTTCGCGGTCCGTTGCGTGGGCCAGGAACGAATCGTCCCGGAAAGTCCACAGATGCTGGTCCAGCGCGTCGCGCCGTTCCTCGGTGCCGGTCTGCACCACGGCGCGCCAGCCGCGATCGATACTGCGCTCCAGGAGGCCGGGCAGCGCATCCTCCAGCGTCGATTCGGTCAGGTGATAAAACAGAATCTCGGCCATGCGTTCAGTCTACATTTTCGGAATCCCTCCCCAGCCGCTCATTGCTCATAATGATCGCGCAGCAGCCGGTCGAGCAGCCTGACGCCGAAGCCGGAAGCCCATGACTGGTTGATCTCGTTGGAGGGAGCGCCCATAGCGGTGCCGGCAATGTCGAGATGCGCCCAAGGCGTGTCCTTGACGAAACGCTGCAGGAACTGTGCGGCGATGATGGCGCCGCCGTGGCGGCCGCCGATGTTCTTCATGTCGGCATTCTTGGAATCGATCAGCTTGTCGTATTCGGCACCGAGCGGCATGCGCCACACCCGCTCCTGCGTCGCCTGTCCGGCCGCCGTCAGCCGGTCCGCCAACTCGTCATTGTTGGAAAACAGGCCGGCATAATGCTGGCCGAGCGCGACCATAATGGCGCCGGTCAGCGTCGCCAGATTGATCATGAATTTCGGCTGGAAGCGGTCGTTGCAGTACCACAGCGCATCGGCCAGCACCAAGCGGCCCTCGGCGTCGGTATTGAGCACTTCGATGGTCTGGCCCGACATCGAGGTGACGATGTCGCCCGGTCGCTGAGCGTGGCCATCGACGGCGTTTTCGACCAGCCCGACAATACCGACGACATTGACCTTCGCCTTGCGCGCGGCTAGCGCGTGCATCAGCCCGGTGACGGCAGCAGCGCCGCCCATATCCCCCTTCATGTCCTCCATGCCCGATGCCGGCTTGATCGAATTGCCGCCGGTGTCGAAGGTGACGCCCTTGCCGACGAAGGCGACCGGGCTTTCCTTGGCCTTGCCGCCGTCCCACCGCATGACCGCGATGCGGGCGCCACGCGGCGAGCCCTGTGCTACGCCCAGCAGCGAACCCATGCCGAGCTTCTTCATCTCCTTCTCGGCCAGGATCTCGACCGTGACGCCGAGCGCCTCCAGTTCGGCGATGCGGGTGGCGAATTCCACCGGTCCCAGAACATTGGCCGGTTCATTGACCAAATCGCGCGCCAGCAAGACACCGTCGATCACCGCCGCTTCATCGGCGAAGGCCTTCTTTGCAGCTGCCGGATCGGCGGTGTGAATAGTTACCTTGACCGGCTTTTTTGGCTCGCGCTTGTCGTCACCATTGTTCTTTTTGGTCTTATACTTGTCGAAGGAATAGCTGCGCAGCAGGATGCCTGCTGCGAGCTGAACGGCTTGCCTGCCGCTGATGGCGGCACCGGGAAGATCGAGCACGACGGCCACTTCGGTTGCCTTGCGAAAGGACGCGGCAATCGTGCCACCGAGCTTCAGCCAACCATAATCATCGAGATTGGAGCCCTTGCCGGCACCGACCGCTACCAGCCGCTCGAGCGATGTCCCTTCCGGTGCCAGCACTTCGACCAGGCTGGCGAATTTGCCAGTGAAGTCGGCGACCGGAAAAGCCCGATCGAGGGTCTTTGCCGGATCACAAGCCCTGGCGGCATCGCTGAGGTCGCCCTCGTCGGCCGCCAGAACGAAAACGCTGCCCTTTTTGGGCGCGGCGATTTTGGCGAAGGCGATCGAGGGTCTCGAATTCATGATGTCCTGCTTTCGGGAAGTGCGTTGGATTATCGCGAGAGGCGTTCGATTGGTCGGACCGAAAGGTGCCGTGTTGTTGCGTCAGTGAGCGGCGGGTTGAAACAGCTCGATGACATTGCCCGATGGGTCTTCGAGCAGGGTCTGGGAACCGCCGACGCCCGTTATGATATCGTTGCGAAAGACAAGTCCAGCACTCTTGAGGTGCGCGACCTCTTCTTTCAGGTCCGGCACCACCAACAGGATGCGGTTCCAGCCTCCCGGCACCGGCTGCCTGCCATCCGGCATAGCCCGTGCACCCGAACTGCCGGGTCCGCTTAGAAGGAGCCGTAACGCGCCGCGCGTGACGGAGGCAAAAGCCGGTCGCGCGTCCTGTTCGACGGTAAAGCCCAGTTGTCCACAGTAGAAATCGATCGAGGTGGCGACATCATCGACCATGTAGCGAATGCTGACTGGCGTCATGATCATTGACCTTTCGGTTCGAGCACGCTCCAACAAGGCGTGTCAATTGCGGGCGGTACAATCGGCATAGCCCTGCTCACTATCGCTGCTTGACAATCCGCGCCGCTATCGCCCTGGCCTGAATGCGGGCATTGGCGAAACAACCGCGAATGCTCGGCCGCATGCCGGTAAACCACAGGCCGGGCAATTTCGGATCGGCATCGCCGCCGTTGAAAAGCGGAACGCCCTTGCCGTCGAGAACGCCGAGCTTGCCAACCATCTGCTCCAGACCGGTGCGATAGCCGGTCGCTGCAATGACGATATCGGGCGTGATCAACCTGCCGTCATTCAACACGACGCCGTCCTGGGTAAATTCCCGCAATGATGGCATCACCACGATCGTGCCTGCCTTGATGGCGCGAACCGCGCCGTCGTCGGCTGCGATCGCGGTGTAGTCGGCGCTCAGACGGCTCGCACCGCCTGTGGGCGCCGGCGGAAGCCCAAATTTCGTCAGGTCGCCGAAAACCAGGCGCTGGGTTGTCGCCATCACCGCATCGGCCAGCCGCACCGGCAAGCTCGCCATTAACGGTGAAAGCCTGTGGACGGCGACCTTGCCGATGCGTTTCGGCAGCAGAGAGGGGCCGTTGCGGGCCGACAGCCAGATGCTTTGGGCGTCTGCATTCGCCAGATGATTGAGTGCGTCGAAACCCGAATTGCCGGCACCGACCACCAGCACCCTTTTGCCGGCGTAGTCCTTCGCATCGCCAAAATCGGCCGAATGGATAATCCGGCCTGCAAAATCCTTCATGCCTTTCCACGCGGGAATAAACGGCTGCCGGTCGCGCCCGGTGGCGACGACGACATGGCGCGCCAGACGACGTCCGGCGTTCGTCCGCACGGTCCAGTGATCGCCGTCGAACGTGACCTCTTCAACGGCAACGCCGAACGCGACCGGCAGACCATGCGTCTGGCTGAAATCATTCAGATGGCGAATGACGGCCGATTTATGCGGAAAAGCCGGGGTGCCTGCGGGATAGCCGACACCGGGGAGCGTCGAGAGATCGCGATGGGTATTGAGGTGCAGCCGCTGGTGCCGCCGATGCCAGGGTTCGGCAAGCCGGCTCTCCTTTTCCAGGACGAGCGTCGGTACGCCGGCCTTCATCAAGGCGTGGGCGGCGGCAAGGCCGGCCGCGCCGGCGCCGACCACGATCGCGCCGTCAAAGACGGTTTCTCGACCGGTTTGACTGCGCAATTTTTCCGCTTCCATGCTGGGGCTCAACAGATCCTGACCCGTCTTATCACGCCGCGGCGGTGGCGACCGGCGCGACATTTGGTCGTTTTGCCGCATTTGACAAGACTTTGGCCGAAATCGCTCCCATATGCGATATCGAACCACCCACGATTCGTCGCGGCACGGCCCCGCTTCCAGCCGCAACCTGTCGTTAACCAACAATGTTCGCCTTTTCTTATCCATTGCCGTCGACACTCCGGCCCAGCGGAATGTACGATACGGGACAGAACCCGGATCGAACCGCCAAACTGAGCCAGTTGTGCAGCCGGCGCCGGACGACTACCTTGTTCCAAGGCATGATGCCGTTCGAAATCGCCGAGAAAAGCCTTCATGAAGGTCGTTGAACGTTACATCATGCGCCGTGCCTTCGCGGTATTCGCGCTGGCGCTCGTCTGGACGCTGGCGATCGTCTGGACGACTCAGGTCCTCGCCCGCATCGACCTCGTCACCGATAGCGGTCAGTCGGCCCTCACCTTCTTCGAAGTCGCAGCGCTGATCATCCCGACGATCGTTCCGATCGTCGTACCGTTCGCCCTAGTGGTCGCGGTCGCCCAGATCCTCAGCGTGATGAATTCGGATTCGGAGCTCGCCGTCATCAATGCCGCCGGCGCTTCACGCTGGACAATCGTCAGGCCGATCATGCTTCTGGCACTCGCAGCCAGCGTTTTTTCGTTCGCGGTCGACAATGGCGTCGACCCCTACGCGCGCCAGAAGAACCGCGAGCTGATAGCATCTTCGCGTGCGGATCTGTTGTCGTTGATCATCCAGGAAGGCACCTTCCGCAAGATCGATGACGGCCTGTTCCTGCAGGTTGGCGAACGGCTTCCCGACAATCGCCTCGGCGGCATCTTCGTCGCCGATTCGCGCGAAGAAGGCGTCAATCTCGTCTATTATGCCAAGTCCGGCAGCATCATCGAACGCGGCGACGAGAAGGTGCTGATGATGAATGACGGGGTGATCCATCGCAAAACCATGACCGGCGACCTCTCGGTGATCCGGTTCACCTCCTATGCCTTCGATTTGTCCGCTTTCATGTCGGCATCATCCGACATCCTGCTTTTGCCGAAGGACCGGACGACCCAGTATCTGCTCAATCCCAGTCCGAACGACAAGATGTACCAGCAAAAGCCGAACAGGTACCTGGCCGAGCTCGACCAGCGTTTTTCCGAGTGGTCCTATTCGCTCGTCTTCGCGCTGATCGCGCTCGCCGTCGCCGGAGATGCACGCTCGCATCGTGAGGCGCGTGTGCACCCGCTGATCACGGCAATCGCGATCGCGCTGTTCGTGCGCTGGCTCGGGTTCTTTGCCGCCGGCAAGGCCGACAAGGTGCCGCAATATGCCTATATGGTCTACGGCGTCCCGATCGTGGCATCGGCGATCGCCATCTGGTTCATTGTTTCCAACCGGACCATGGAACTGCCTGTTGCCTGGGCCGACTGGGTGACCAATCTTGCCGGCCGCTTCAGTGAGGGCTGGAGCGCCATCAAGCTCCGTTTTGCTGGGCGCGGCGCTTCCGGACAGGGAGCCGGCTGATGGGCTGGACTCTGGGTCGATACTTCTTCTTTCGCTATGTGACGATCACCATTTGGTTCTTCATCGGCCTTCTGGCGCTGGTGTTCCTGATCGATTTCACCGAGCTTTCCGGCCGCACGACCGGTGTCCCGGGCTTCACTTACGGGACTGCCTTCGCCATTTCCGGACTCAGGATGCCGATGATCATGCTGCAGACGGTGCCGTTCGTCGGCCTGTTCTCGGCGATGGCGACCCTGGTGTCGCTCAACCGCAAATATGAATTGGTCATCGCCCGTTCCGCCGGGGTTTCAGCATGGCAGTTCCTGCTGCCATGCTGTATCGGGGCGCTGCTGTTTGGTGCCTTGTCGGTCGGCGTCATCAATCCGATAGCCGCGCACGCCTATTCCTGGTCCGAGCAGATCGAGACCCAGCTCCGTTCGGGCAAGTCGAATACAGTCTCGGCCGATGCCGCACCCTGGATCAGGCAGAAAACCAGTTCCGGCGATACCATCATCGGAGCGCGCGCCATTCTCAATCAAGGCCTGGAGATGGCCGACGCGGTCTTCTTCAGCTTCAGTCCGCAAGGTGATATCATCGAGCGCAAGGATGCGGCGCGCGCCTTTTTGCGGGACGGCTACTGGGAATTGCAGGACGTCAAGGTGTTCCGGGACGGCACCATCCAGTCGTTACCCAGCGATCGGCTGCCGACCAATCTCAAGCCGGAATTCGTGCAAGAGCGGTTGGCGCGCCCTGAGACTATCCCCTTCTACGATTTGCCCGGCAAAGTCGAGGTGGCCCGCTCCTTCGGCCTCAAGGCAAATGCCTTCGCCATGCAGTTCGATTCCCTGGTGGCGCTGCCCTTCCTGCTCGTGGCGATGACGCTGATTGCGGCAACGGTATCAATGCGATTTGCGAGGATGGGGCAGTCGGCGACGATGATTCTGGGTGGCATCGTGGCCGGCTTTCTGCTTTATGTCGTTTCGGTGCTGGTCAAGGCATTCGGCGTGGCGGGATTCGTACCCACAGCCGTAGCGGCTTGGGTCCCGGTTGTCGTGGCTATGTTCTTCGGGGTGACATTCCTGCTATACAAGGAAGACGGCTAGTGAGGGAGGCGGTTTTGCGCAGCCATAGGCACGCCGGTTTGGCACGCCTCTCTGCGGCGAGCGCCTTGGCATGCCTGCTCGCCAGCGTCGCCCCGATTGCTTCGGCTTTTGCCCAAGACGTCCGTGAACTGGCAACGAAGGTTCCGAGCGGCACGCAGATGCTGCTGGCGGCCGATACGCTGGTCTACGACAACGACAAGCAGACGGTGACGGCCGTCGGCGGCGTCCAGATCGACTATGGCGGCAACCGTCTCGTCGCCCAGCGGGTCGAATACAACCGCAACACCAAACGCCTCGTCGCCAGCGGCAATGTCGAACTCGTCAATAGCGACGGCACCAAAATCTATTCGCAGCACGCCGACATCACTGACGATTTCGCCGATGGGTTCGTCAACGCGCTGCGGGTCGAGACCATAGACAAGGCCTACTTCGCCGCCGAAAGCGCGGAACGCATGGGCGGCGTGCTGACGACATTCCACAATGGCGTCTACACCGCGTGCGAGCCGTGCGAGGACAAGCCCGACAAAGCGCCGACCTGGCGTATCAAGGCCAGGAAGATCATCTGGAACGGCGAAAAGAAGACGGTTCGCTTCGAAAACTCGAACTTCGAGTTCTTCGGCTTTCCGCTGGCCTATCTGCCGGCTTTCGAGATCGCCGACCCAACGGTCAAGCGCAAGAGCGGCTTCCTGATTCCCGGCGTCGCCTACAAGAGCGACCTCGGCGTCGGTGTTAAGGTCCCTTACTATTTCGCGCTCTCGCCGACCTACGATCTCACTGTCACCGGCAGCGGCTATACCAAGCAAGGTTTCCTCGGTGAGGCCGAGTGGCGGCAGCGCTTCAACAATGGTCAGTACAGCCTGAAAATTGCAGGCATCCGGCAGGAGAATCCCGACGCCTTCATCGACGACAATGGCCACAACGTGAATTCGGGTACCGAAGGCGACCCGAACAGGTTCCGCGGCATGATGGGCACCCAGGGCCAGTTCGCTATCAACCCGCGCTGGGACTTCGGTTGGGACATCCTGCTGCAGAGCGACAAGAATTTCGCGCGCACTTACGACATCGATGGCTTCAACGACAGCGTGCACCGCTCCGAGGTGTATCTGACGGGACTCAACGATCGCAATTACTTCGATGTGCGCGCCATGCACTTCGACGTTCAGGAAGACACGCTCGCCAGCGATCCGACCGCACGCGCCGCCAAGCAGCCCTGGGTGCTGCCCTCGCTCGACTACGCCTATATCCCCGACATGCCGGTGGCCGGCGGGCAGCTCTCGTTCGACGTCAACGCGCGGGTCATAGACCGCGACAGGCTCGATACGGCTCTTGCAGATTCGGGCGTCCCTTCGTCCGTCAACAACGTTCGTGGCATCGACGGTCAATCTGGCCGTCTTACCGCGGAAGCCGAATGGAAGCGCACCATCACCACCGATGGCGGGCTGCTGCTGACGCCGCTCCTGGCGCTGCGCGGCGACGCCGGCTATGTCAATGCCTCCTCCGCCTCGCTCGACGCCATCAACCAGATGGCGACCAATCTCGGCGTTGAGGACGATATGCGTTCATCGCTTGCCCGCTTCATGGCGACCGCCGGCCTTGAGATGCGCTGGCCGGTGCTGTTCTCGATGACCAGTTCCAGCCATGTCTTCGAGCCGATGGCGCAAGTATTCGTGCGTCCGAACGAGCAATATGTCGGCGGGCTGGCGGTTCCCAACGAGGACGCCCAGAGCTTCGTCTTCGACGCCACGACGCTGTTTGAGCGCGACAAATTCTCGGGCTATGACCGCATGGAAGGCGGCACACGCGCCAATGTCGGGCTCCGCTATTCCGGTGCATATGACAATGGCTGGGGCACCAATGCAGTGTTCGGCCAATCCTACCAGCTCGGCGGCCAGAACTCGTTCGGCACGCCGGATCTGGTCAACGTCGGTGCCTATTCGGGTCTTGAAACGGCAACCTCCGACTATGTCGGCCTTGTCGGCTTCAACAGCCCCAGCGGATTTTCCGGCTCGGTCAGCGGCCGTTTCGACGAGCAAAGCTTCGAGATCCGCCGCGCTGAGGTAAAGGCCGCCTTTTCAGGCCTGCCGGTATCGCTGAGCGCCAAATACGCCTTCATCCAGGCGCAGCCGCTCTATGGCTTCTCCACGGATCGCCATGAGGTCACGCTCGGCGCCTCGACGCATCTTGCCGAGAACTGGCGCGTCTTTGGCACCGGCACATATGATCTTGAGCAGAGCGTGCTGGTCAAGGACGGCGTCGGCTTTGCCTATAGTGATTCGTGCTTTACCTATTTGATGACGTTTTCGGAAAGACGTGACCTTAACACCAGGGAAGTGTCGCAGAACGTCGGCTTCAACCTGTCGTTCCGCACGCTCGGCGATTTCGGCTCGTCGCAACGCTCCATCGACACCATCCAATAACGGCAGTCGGCAACGGGGTGGCTGGCGGACGACATTGTTTCGCCGCATAGAGCAGGCACGGATTTCGGCGACCTGAACTGGGATGGGTTGGGTCGAATCGGGATGGAACTGGGATGCTTTCGATGAGGAAATACCTCTTTTCGGCAGGGTTCGCGCTGCTGGTGGCGTTCTCGACCACCGCAGTGACGCCGCCGGCTTTCGCCACCGAGATCAAATACGTCGTCAACAACGTACCGATCACCACAGGCGACATCCAGCATCGGGCCGCTTTCCTGCGCCTGCAGCGCAGAAAGGGCGATGCCGGCCAGGAAATGATAGATCAGACGCTGCGCTCGGCCGAGGCCCGGCGCCTAGGCATCCGCATCAGCGATGCGCAGGTCGATGCCGCCTATCAGCGTTTCGCCACGAACAACAAGATGCAGCTCAAGCAGCTTGACGGTGTGATGGCGCAATCAGGCGTCACCAAGGAGCACTTCAAGGAATTCATCCGAGCGCAGATGGCCTGGAACCAGGCGCTGTCCGCGCGCTACCGCTCCGCCGACGGGGGCGGCGCCATAAGCGAGCAGGACGTCGTCAAGCGCATGCTCGAAAAAGGCGGCAGCAAGCCGAGCGCCACCGAATACATGCTGCAGCAGGTCATCTTCGTCGTGCCGGCAGCCGAGCGCAGCGCGACGCTGGCCAAGCGCAAGCGCGAAGCCGACGCCATGCGCGCCCGCTTCAACGGCTGCAACACCACGCGCGAATTTGCCAAGGGCCTGATCGACGTCACCGTTCGCGACCTCGGCCGGGTGCTGGCGCCGCAACTGCCGCCGGACTGGGCCGAGCAGATCAAGGCCACCAAGGTCGGCGGCGCCACCGCGACGCGCGAGACCGACCGCGGCGTCGAATTCGTCGGCATCTGCTCGTCGCGCGAAGTGTCGGACGACAAAGTCGCGCAGATGGTGTTCCAGAGCGAGGGCTCGAGCGACAAGAACGCCGACGAGCTCTCAAAGAAATACGTCGAGGAGTTGCGGAAGAAAGCCCGCATCATCGAGCGCTGAAGTCGGCATCGCCGTGCCTGAGACAGAGCTTCCGCTGGCGTTGAGCGTCGGCGATCCGTCCGGTGTGGGGCCGGACATCGCCATCGCCGCTTGGCAGGCCCGCGACAGCGCCGGCGTTCCGTTTTTTTATCTCCTTGCCGATCCGGCGCTGATTGCCGCGCGGGCGCACGGGCTCGGCACCGATATCGCGATTGCCGAGACGACGCCGGCGCTAGCGCCTAGTGTGTTTTCGCGCGCGCTGCCGGTGGTGGCGCTTTCCGCCCGTTTCGTCGACAGTCCCGGCCGCCCGGATCCAGCCAACGCCGCCGGAATCATCGAGGCGATCGACCGCGCCGTTGCCGACTGCCTGGCCGGCCGCGCTGCCGCGGTCGTCACCTGCCCGATTGCCAAGAAGCCGCTCTACGATGCCGGCTTTCGCTTTCCCGGCCACACCGAATATCTGGCGCATCTGGCATCACTTCACACCGGCACCGAAGTGACGCCGGTGATGCTGCTTGCCGGTCCGGACCTGCGCACCGTGCCGGTCACCATTCACATCGCACTGGCCGAGGTGCCGAAGGCGCTGACGACCGACCTGATCGTCGCCACCGGCCGCATTACCGCCGCCGACCTTGCAAACCGCTTCGGAATTGCCAAGCCGCGGCTCGCCATCGCCGGCCTCAACCCTCATGCCGGCGAAGGCGGCGCGATAGGCACCGAAGACGAGCGGATCGTGCGCCCGGCGATCGACAGGCTGAGGCAGGAAGGAATAGAAGCCTTCGGGCCATTGCCGGCCGACACCCTGTTTCACGCTCGCGCCCGCGCCGGCTATGACGTGGTGCTCTGCATGTATCATGACCAGGCGCTGATCCCCGCCAAGGCGCTGGCGTTTGACGAGGCAGTCAACGTCACGCTCGGCCTGCCCTTCATCCGCACCTCGCCCGACCACGGCACCGCCTTCGACATCGCCGGCAAGGGCATTGCCCGTGCCGACAGCCTGATTGCGGCGCTGAAACTCGCTCGCCTGCTTGCCGATACCGGGAAAAGGCCGTAGGCCACTGGGCCCAATGAGCCCAATTCGATGGCCTTAACCCGACGAGCCCAGCCCGATGAGCCCAGCCCGATGAGCCCAACCCGATGAGCATAGACGGCCTGCCGGCACTGCGCGAGGTGATCGAGCGCTATGGGCTGCAGGCGAAAAAGGCACTCGGCCAGAATTTTCTGCTCGACCTTAACCTGACAAGCAAGATTGCGCGGACCGCCGGCGACCTGAGCAACGTTACGGTTATCGAGGTCGGTCCCGGTCCGGGCGGGCTGACTCGGGCCCTGCTCCTCAACGGCGCCCGCCGGGTCGTCGCGATCGAGCGCGATGAGCGCTGCCTGGCGGCCTTGGCCGAGATCGCGAACCACTATCCGGGTCGGCTCGAGATCGTGGCCGGCGATGCGCTGAAAACTGATTTTGCAGCGCTTGCCAAAGGAATACCGGGAAGCGGCGGGTCGGTGAAAATCGTTGCCAACCTGCCTTATAATATCGGCACCGAATTGCTGATCCGCTGGCTGACCGTGACCGAGTGGCCGCCTTTCTACGCGTCGATGACGCTGATGTTCCAGCGCGAGGTCGCCGAACGCATTGCAGCCAGCCCCGGCAGCGAGGCCTATGGCCGGCTCGGCGTGCTTGCAGGCTGGCGGACGGAGGCGAGGATTGTCTTCGACGTGCCGCCCCAGGCGTTCACGCCGCCACCCAAGGTGACGTCCTCGGTGGTGCATCTAGTGCCGCGCGCCAGCCCCTTGCCGGCAGAGGTCAAACGGCTTAGCCGCGTCACCGAAGCGGCATTCGGCCAGCGCCGGAAAATGCTGCGGCAGAGCGTGAAAAGCCTCGGCGGCGAGGCACTGCTCACCCGCGCCGGCATTGATCCGACCAGGCGTGCGGAGACGCTCAGCGTCGAGGAATTCGTTCGCCTGACCAACGCGGTGTGATGCCGGGAAGCGTCCGCGTTGAATTTCCGCTCTCATGGCATAGATAGCCGGACAAACCCTGCCCGGAGACAACAGTGGCCGCCTATGTCATTTCCGACGTCACGATCCGTGACGCCGAGGCTATCGAAGCCTACCGCGCCCGCGCGGCTGCCTCCATCGCCCAGCATGGCGGGCGCTATCTGGTACGCGGCGGCGAGGTGGAAAGGTTGGAAGGCGACTGGTCTCCCGGGCCGCTGATCATCGTGGAATTCCCCGACATGGACACGGCGCGGCGTTGGTACCGCTCCGCCGAATATGCCGCGGCATTGGAACTGCGCGACGCCGCGCTCAGCCGCAATCTGATCCTGGTCGCGGGGACAGCGCCTTGATCAATCCGTCTTCTCATCGAGCAGCCCCGAGACGAAATCGAACAGGCCCGGCCGGCGATCGCGTCTGAGCCGTTCGGCCGTAACGATGCCGCGCACCTCGGCGAAAGCGCGGTCGAGATCGTCGTTGACGATGACGAAATCATACTCCTTCCAGTGCTCGATCTCGTTGCGGGCGTTCTTGAGCCGCGTCTCGATCACCGCTTCCTGGTCCTCGGCGCGACGCTTCAGCCGCGCCTTCAATTCCTTCATCGATGGCGGCAGGATGAAGATCGAGACGATGTCGGCGCGCATCTTCTCCTTGAGCTGCTGAGCGCCTTGCCAGTCGATGTCGAACAGCATGTCGCGGCCTTCGGCCAGCGCCTGTTCGGCCGGCTCGCGCGGGGTCGCGTAGCAATTGCCGTGCACCTCCGCCCATTCGAGCAGCGCATCGGAATCGCGTAGCCGCTCGAACTCGCGCATGGTGCGGAAGTGGTAATGGACGCCCTCTATCTCGCTGCCGCGGCGTGGCCGCGTGGTGACCGAGACCGACAATTCTAGACTGGAATCGCTCTCCAGCAGATTGCGCGCAATCGTCGACTTGCCGGCGCCTGAGGGCGACGACAAGACCAGCATCAGCCCGCGGCGCCGAATGCGGGAACCCAAATCCCTAGCGGTCATGGGGCTTGGCAGTCATGTGGCTTGGCATCGGGATCATTCCAGATTCTGGACCTGTTCGCGAAACTGGTCGACGACCGCCTTCAGCTCCAGCCCGATGGCGGTGACCGCGGCAGCATTCGACTTGGAACACAGCGTATTCGATTCGCGGTTGAATTCCTGTGCCAGGAAATCGAGCTTGCGGCCGATGGCGCCACCGCCGGCGAGCAGCGCCCGCCCCGACGCCACGTGCGTCTTCAGCCTGTCGATTTCCTCGCGTATGTCGGCCTTGGTGGCCAGAAACGCCGCTTCCATATGCAGCCGGCTGGCGTCCAGATTGGCGGACGCGTCCATCAACAAGCGGATCTGCTCGGCGAGCCTTTCGCGGATCGTGGCCGGCTCGCGTGATGGATCGGCCTCGGCCCGCAGCGTCAGCGCCTCGATGGCATCGATATGGCCGGACAGCAGGGCACGAAGTGCGGCACCTTCGCCCTGGCGCGCCTGCTGCAGCCCGTTCAGTGCTGCTTCCAGCGCCGACAGTATCGCGGTATCGAGCGCACTGCGCGCCTCTTCGGTTTCGATGGTTTCGGGAATGTCGAGGACGCCGCGCAGCGCAAGCAGGCCGTCGGCCGCCGCAGGGGCTACTCCGAACTGCTCCTGCAGCCGCTTGGCCAAGCCCGCCAGATCCTTCAGGAAAGCCTCGTTGACCACGGGTTGCGCTTGCGCGCCGGCGGCGCGGCCAATGGTCAGCGTCATCTGGAAATTGCCGCGCGCAAAACGCTTTTGCACCGTCTGCCGGACGGCCGGCTCCAGCCGGTCGAAACCTTGCGGCAGCCGCAACCTGACCTCGACGCTTTTGCCGTTGACGGACTTGGCTTCCCAGGCAATCGAAGTGCCGTCGTGTTCGGCGACACTGCGCGCAAAACCGGTCATGCTCTGCAAGTTCATGTAGCCGTGCGTCCCTTTGCCGAATGCCCTCAAGCCGGAGCGATTTTCTCCGGGCAGGATCATGTGAATTTCAATGCCATAGCAGCCCTTGCACATCCACCCGGACATGCACAGGGCCAACCTGATGGCGTCCGGCCCTACTGGGCGGCGGTGGCGCCCGCATCGTCAACGATGGCTCCCGCCGGCGTGTCGGCTCCGGTATTGGTTGCCCCGGCCTTGGCGGCGTCCTGCGCCTGCTTTTTCAGCAGTGCCCGGTAGCGAGCGACATTCTCGTTATGCTCATCGAGCGTCGAGGCAAAGACGTGGCCGCCGCTGCCGTCGGCGACGAAGTAGAGATCGCTGGTCTTCGACGGATTGGCGACGGCCTCCAGCGCCGCACGGCCGGGATTGGCGATCGGCGTCGGCGGCAAACCGTTGATCAGATAGGTGTTGTAGGGCGTCGGCTTCTGGATGTCCGACTGATAGATCGGGCGATCGATGGGTTTGCCCTTGCCGCCGAAGAGGCCGTAGATGATGGTCGGGTCCGATTGCAGCCGCATACCCTTGGCCAGCCGATTGAGGAAGACGGCGGCTACGCGCGAGCGTTCATCGCCCTTGCCGGTCTCCTTCTCGACGATCGAGGCCAGGGTGACAAAATCCTCAACATTGGCGATCGGCAGATCCGGCGCTCGGCGCTGCCAGACCTCGTCTACCAGCTTCTTCTGGTCGGCCAGAAGCTTGTCGACCATCTGCTGGCGTGTTGCGCCGCGGGTGAAGCGCAGCGTGTCGGTGGCGAGGCTGCCCTCAGGTGGGGTGGTCGACGGCATATCGCCGGTCAGCGCGTCCTGCTCGGCGATCCGTTGCAGCGCCTGCTCCACCGTCAGCCCCTCGGGGATAGTCAGCGAATACATCACCGACTTGCCGCTCTTCAGCAGTTCCATGATGTCGTGCATCGACGCCTGCGGCTTGATCTCGTATTCGCCGGCCTTCAGGGCGGAATCATTGCCGAAGGCGCGCACGCCAAGGCGGAAAATGCGGGCGTCGCTGATCAGTCCTCGCCGCTCAAGCTGGTCGGCGATCTCCTGGACGCCGCTATTCGGCTTGACCAGGAAAGTGTCCCCATTGGCCGACGGGCCGGGCTCGTTGAACTCCTGCTTGCCGAAATACAGCGCAACGCCTGCCGCCAGAACCATCAGCATCACCGAAGAGATGACGAAGTTCATGAACACGACGAACTGGCTGCGCGAGGCACGCGAGCGCTTCGGCGGCGGCGTGCCGGCCTCGGGCCGCAACGCCTCGCTGGCCGTTTTCGGCAC
The DNA here is from genome assembly GCF_040323385.1 of Mesorhizobium sp. M0045. NCBI lineage: Bacteria > Pseudomonadati > Pseudomonadota > Alphaproteobacteria > Hyphomicrobiales > Phyllobacteriaceae > Mesorhizobium > Mesorhizobium sp. M0045. The sequence goes on along the minus strand of NZ_JAMYUY010000014.1, from coordinate 40,548 downwards.
GATCGGGCCGGACGTTGCTGGCCGTTGCCCGAATTCCCCGTTATCGGCCGGATTTGTGTTCATAGCGCCCTACCATCTGATCTTGCGACGAATCCCCTCGGGCAGAGTAGGGGCGAATATGGCAAAATTGACGGCAGACGGAAACCGGCAGAGCGGTCAGCCATTGTAGCGCTGGAAGACGAGCGAGGCGTTGGTGCCACCGAAGCCGAAGGAGTTGGACAGCGCCACGTCGATCTGCCGGGCTCGCGGCTTGTGCGGCACCAGGTCGATCGCCGTTTCGCGCTCCGGATTGTCGAGATTGATGGTCGGCGGCGCGATGTTGTCGCGAATGGCGAGGATCGAAAAGATCGCCTCGGCAGCACCAGCCGCGCCCAGCAGGTGGCCAATCGACGATTTGGTCGACGACATCGATATCTTAGAGGCGGCGTTGCCGACCAGCCGCTCGACGGCGCCGAGTTCGATCGTGTCGGCCATGGTCGATGTGCCGTGCGCGTTGATGTAGTCGACATCTGCGGGCGTCAGCTTCGCCCGGTTTAGCGCCGCTGTCATGCAACGGAAAGCGCCGTCGCCATCCTCGGCAGGCGCGGTGATGTGATAGGCGTCGCCGGTCAGACCGTAGCCGGTGACCTCGGCATAGATCTTGGCGCCGCGGGCCTTGGCGTGTTCGAGTTCCTCGAGCACGACAACACCGGCGCCCTCGCCCATGACGAAGCCGTCGCGATCGCGATCATAGGGGCGCGAGGCCGTTTGCGGCGCGTCGTTGCGCTCGGTGGAGAGCGCGCGGCAAGCGGCGAACCCGGCGATCGACAGTCTCGTGACCGGCGCTTCGGCGCCGCCTGCGACCATAACGTCTGCATCGCCCCAAATGATCAGGCGAGCGGCGTCGCCGATGGCGTGCGCACCGGTCGAGCAAGCGGTGACGACGGCGTGGTTTGGGCCTTTCAGCCCATGCCGGATCGAGACCTGGCCGGAGACGAGGTTGATGATCTGGCCGGGGATGAAGAATGGGCTGATGCGGCGCGGGCCGCGTTCCTTGAGGATCATCGCATTCTCGGCGATGCCTTCGATGCCGCCGATGCCCGAACCGATCAGCACGCCGGTGGCGCACTGTTCCTCGTGCGTCTTCGGCTGCCAGCCGGAATCCTTGAGTGCCTCGTCGGCGGCCGCGATCCCGTACAGGATAAAATCGCCGATCTTGCGCAGTTCCTTCGGCTCGAGAACGGCTTCAGGATTGAAAGTGGCGTTGGAGCCGTCACCGCGCGGAATGGAGTGGGCGACCTTGCAGGCAAGGTCTTCCACCTCGAATTCGGTGATGCGCTTGGCTGCGCTGCGGCCGGTCAGAAGCTCCTTCCAGCTGTGCTCGAAGCCCATGCCGAACGGCGAAAGCAGCCCAAGGCCCGTGACGACGACACGCCTCATCGCAGGTCCTCCTCGGTGATGACTGCAAATAGCGTCAGGCCGAGGCCTTGTCGATGTATTTCACCGCATCGCCAACAGTCAGGATGGTCTCGGCGGCGTCGTCCGGGATCTCGACACCGAACTCTTCTTCGAACGCCATGACAAGTTCAACCGTGTCGAGGCTGTCCGCGCCCAGATCATCGATGAAGCTCGCCTGCTCCGTCACCTTGTCGGCATCGACGCCAAGGTGCTCGATGACGATCTTCTTGACGCGCTCTGCGGTGTCACTCATTTGGGCATCCTCGTCTTTTGGTTGTCTGTCTTCGTTAGCGGGCAGAATGCCGCTAATCAAGCTGAAAGATGGTCCTGCCGGAAACGCAGCGGAACAGGACCGGTTTTTGCCCGAACCGCCGGGTTGCGGGCGGCATTACACGAAAAATCCCGTGCATCCAAGACGGAATGAAGCGTTTTCCCAAGTGTTAGATCATTGCCATGCCGCCATTCACATGAATGGTCTGGCCGGTGACGTAGGCTGCCTCGTTGGAAGCGAGGTAGGCGACGGCAGAGGCGACTTCGGCGCCCGTGCCCATGCGCCGGGTCGGGATCGCCGCCATGATCGCCTCTTTCTGCTTGTCGTTGAGCTTGGCGGTCATCGCCGATTCGATGAAGCCCGGGGCGACGCAGTTGACGGTAATATTGCGGGTGGCGATCTCCTGCGCCAGCGATTTGGAAAAGCCGATCATACCGGCTTTGGAGGCGCAGTAATTGGTCTGGCCGGGATTGCCGGTGACGCCAACCACTGAAGTGATGTTGATGATGCGGCCATGGCGGCGCCGCATCATCGGATGGGTAAGCTCGCGGGTCAGCCGGAACACGGCGGTCAGGTTGACCTCGAGCACGCTATCCCAGTCGGCGTCAGCCATGCGCACGAACAACCCGTCCTTGGTGATGCCGGCATTGTTGACGAGGATGTCGACGCCTTCGAGGTCGGCCTCCGCCTTCTGGCCGAGCGCCTTGACGTCGTCGCGGTTGGAAAGATTGGCCGGGAAAAGCTTGACCCGGTCGCCCAGTTCGGCGGCCAGCGCCTCCAATTTCTCGATACGTGTACCATGCAGGCCGACGATGGCGCCCTGGCCGTGCAGCACACGGGCGATCGCCTCGCCGATACCTCCCGATGCGCCGGTGACGAGCGCCTTGCGGCCGGTCAATTCGAACATTCTTGCCTCCTGATCTGAGCGAACACCCTTTGCATGGAGCGGTGTCAAATCGCCAGTTGATTATGCAAGCGCCGCCAGCGCCGCCTCGACATCCGCCGCGGATCCGATGGCAGTGGTGGCAATATCGCGGTTGATGCGGCGGGCCAGCCCCGACAGCACCTTGCCGGCGCCCACTTCGTAAAGCGTCGCAACGCCGTTGCTGCCGAACCACTCCACCGTTTCGCGCCAGCGCACGCGCCCGATCACCTGTTCGACGAGGCGGCGGGCAATCTCGTCAGGATCGCTCGTCGGGGTCACCGTAACATTCGAGACCAGCGGCACGACCGGCGCACGCTTCGTCACGGCGGCCAGCGCCTCCCGCATGATCTCGGCCGCAGGCTTCATCAATGCCGAATGGAAGGGCGCCGAGACCTGCAGCATCAGCGCCCGCTTGGCGCCCTTCTCCGTGCATAGCTTTGCCGCCAGTTCGACCGCCGGCCTGGCGCCGGAGATCACCAGCTGGCCGCCGCCATTGTCGTTGGCGATCTGGCAAACCAAGGCTTGCGCAGGATCTTTGGCGGTGCCTTGGGCGGCCTCTGCGCAAGCGGCCTCGACGTCGGCCTGTTCCAACCCGATGATCGCCGCCATGGCGCCCTCGCCGGCCGGTACAGCCGCCTGCATGGCATTGCCGCGGATACGCAACAGCCGGGCGGCGTCGGCGACCGAAACGAAACCAGCGGCCGCAAGTGCCGAATATTCACCGAGCGAATGGCCGGCGACATAGGTGACCTTGCCGTTCAGGGAGAAGCCGCGCGCCTCCAGCGCCCGGACTGCGGCGAGTGACACCGCCATCAGCGCCGGCTGAGCATTGGCGGTCAGCGTCAGCGTCTCTTCCGGGCCTTCCCAGATCAGCTGCGATAGTTTTTCACCGAGCGCGTCGTCGACTTCCTCGAAGATCCGCCGCGATTCCACAAAAGTATCGGCGAGGTCCTTGCCCATGCCGACGGCCTGGCTGCCCTGCCCCGGAAAGGTGAATGCGATGGCCATGGTCGGCTCCCAGCTGCTGGTTCTCGCTGCCTGTGACGCAAGGCGTGCGCCCAAGTCAAGTCCAACCTTGACCGCTCAGCGTCGGCCGAGTGCCTGTTTCGGCAGGCTTTTTGGCGATCACTCATGATGAAAACCGCTCACGATTTGTTTGTTGGCTCTTCTTATTTCCGCCGCAGGCGCTAGGCTTTGCGTGACAGTTCGATGACAATCGAGTGACGCCTTTGTTGCGGGCCGGGGAACTATTGAAGTGGCAAAGACCAAGCAGAGCGCAGCCGAGGCGGCGCCACAGTTTCTTGAAGGCGATCCGTCGACTGGCTATCTGCCGGCGCGCAGATGGCCTGTCATCCGCTATGGCCTTATCAGCTTGCTGGCTGCGGCCATCCTGGTGTTTGCCATCGAACTGATCGTGCGCGGCAACTTTGCCGGCACCATTGATTTCTTTCTGCAGCCTTTCAAACCCGGCTGGACCACGATCATCATTTTTGCGCTGATCCTCATCGGCCTCGACGCCGTGCTCGGCCGCAGCCATCAGAGCCTGATGATCGTCGCGCCGCTGACATTGTCGCTGGCGTTCGTCGGCCACCAGAAGTCGCTCTATCTCGGCGATCCGCTCTATCCGACCGATTTCCTCTATTCCCGGCAGATCGTGGCACTGATGCCGCTCCTGGTCCGCGACCGCCCAGGAACCGCCATTGCCCTGGCGATCGGCATCGTCGGCGGGCTGTCGCTGCTCGTCTATGGCTGGCGGTTATGGCGCCGCCGCGTTCCGGCGCTCAGCCACAAGGGCCGCCTTGCCCGGCTGACGCTGACGGTGCCGCTGATCGCTTTCTTCGTCTCCATCATGGACTATGCCACCTTCTCGTGGACGCGCGACCGGCTGCAGATCATCCCGATTATGTGGGACCAGAAGGAAAACTATGCCTCGAACGGTTTTGCGCTCGCCTTCGCGCTGAACGTCCCGATGGCGCATGTCTCGGCGCCGCCCGGCTATTCCGACAAGGCGATCGAAGCGATCGGCAAACCGCAGGTGATCGCCTCGGTACCTGCCGAGAAGCCCGACATCATCGTCGTGATGAGCGAATCCTTCTGGGATCCGACCAAGCTGCCCGGCGTCACCATCACACCCGACCCTATCCCCAATGTGCGGGCACTGCGCACGGGCTACATGTTCTCGCCCGAGTTCGGCGGCATGACGGCCAACATCGAGTTCGAGGCCCTGACCGGCTTTTCCAACGCCTTCCTGCCGGCGGGCAGCATTCCCTACCAGCAATATGTGCGGACACCGACTCCCTCGCTGGCGACCTTCCTGAAAAGTCAGGGCTACCGGGCGCGCGCCATCCATCCCGGCACCAACTGGTTCTGGAATCGGGGGGCCGTCTATGCCGATTTCGGCTTCAACGACTTCAAGTCCGAGGAGACGTTGCCGCCCATGCAGAAGCGCGGACCGCTCGCGTCGGACGCAGCGATGACCGACGAGATCATCCGCGAAGCCGATACCAGCGCCGAGCCGGTCTTCTTTTTCGCCGTCAGCCTGCAGAACCACGGGCCGTATGAGCCGTATCGCTATATCAATCCGACCCACAAGGTGCAGGCGCCGATCAGCCAATGGGCACGTGAATCGCTGTTGAGCTACGCCGAAGGCTCTTCCGATGCGGACCGCGGCCTCGAGCGGCTGATCGAATGGGCGAAGAAACGCGAGCGGCCGACCGTCATCGCATTCTTCGGCGATCACCTGCCGCCGCTTGGGCCGGTCTACGTCGAGACCGGTTTCCTGAAGGACAATGTCGCGCCGCGCAAGGAGGCGGCCGACCAGATGCTGCAGCACCACCAGACGCCATTGATCGTCTGGTCGAACCGCAGCGGCCCGGCCGAGGATCTGGGCGTCGTCAGCCCGGCCTTCCTGCCCTACCATATCCTGAAAACGGCCGGCATCAGCCATCCGTATTACACCGGCTTCCTCGGCCAGTTGCGAGAGCGCTACCGCGTCATCGACCGTAATTTGCTGTTGGCACCGGGAGGCGACGCCACCCCCGATTGGTCGCGTAAGAAAGAGATCGACCCGGCAATCCGCGACTTCCGTCTGCTGCAATACGACATGATGTTCGGCAAGCGCCATGCGGCGCCCGATTTCTTCCCCGAAACCACAGGCAAAGTGGCTGCGCACACGAGCTGAGGCAGCTGAAGTTGCAGCGTGATGCGCGAACTCCGATCGTGTCGTCGAGAGACGGGAATTGTTGCAGCTGACTGCCGACTGCGTAGAGCTGTTCGATTTGTTGGCGTTACCTCGATCGTCTCCCGCGATTATACGAACAGGGCATCCGGTTTGTTTTGTCAGGCGAGGAAAACATTCTTGGGTCCGGGCAGGAAATGCGTAAGACCTTGCGAATGAGGCCAGCAGCCCAATAAAACCGGACAACTCGCGTGCAACTCATCTGCTTACGACACGTCGGCCGTTTGCCCTGTCGGTAGCAAATCAAGTTGTCCGGTTTGGTAGTCCGCTTCAGTTTTGCGTCGAAGCGGTTCACGCGGCTTGCCCCGTGCGGCAGGTTTCTTGGATTATGGCGCCGTCGGGCGTGTATCGGGCGATGCGGCGGGGCCCGTGGAAGACGGCGAGCGTCCCATCAGGGTATTGCCTGACCTTAACCGCGGCCCCAGCCTCCCTTTGGCTGGCGATAAAACCGGACAACTCATGTGCTACCTAATCCGGACAACTCATCTGCTTACGACACGTCGGCCGTTTGCCCTTGCCTTGCAGCCAAATTCCTGTATAGACGCCCGCAATCTGCCGGTCCTTGCTGGGGGCTGAACGGAGGGCCGGAGGTTTTTCGAAACCTTCGCGTGAAGCCAGAAGCGCTTCCGCCTCCCGTGTCTCCGCTCTCGACCGTCTCGTCATGCTCCTTTCTTCCCCGCCTTCGCAAGGATTGCGGGTCAGAGAAGTTGCAGAGGCTTTTGCCGCCGGGAACCGGGAGAGAAACGAAGAAAGGCACGAACACTATGGCTCTATACGAACATGTGTTTCTTGCTCGGCAGGACCTCTCGCAGCAGCAGGTCGATGCGCTTGTCGAACAGTACAAGGGCGTCATCACCGCGAATGGCGGGTCCGTCGGCCGGGTCGAGAACTGGGGACTGAAGTCCCTCACCTACCGGGTCAACAAGAACCGGAAGGCATATTATACACTCATGGACATCACCTGCCCCCCGGCCGCGCTCAACGAAATGGAGCGCCAGATGGGTCTGTCCGAGGACGTACTGCGTTTCCTGACCATCAAGGTCGATGCGCATGAGGAAGGTCCGTCGGCAATGATGCAGAAGCGCGAAGAGCGGTCGGAACGCGGCGGCTTCGGCGACCGCGACCGTGGCCCGCGCTCATTCGGCGACCGCGATCGCGGTGACCGCAGTGATCGTCCGCCGCGCAGCTTCGGCGATGGCGGTGCCGATCGTGGCCCGCGCCGTCCGCGCGAAGGCTTTGAAGGAGCGGCAGAATAATGGTCGACATCAATCAGATCCCAACCCGGCGCCCCTTCCACCGCCGCCGCAAGACTTGCCCGTTCTCTGGCGCCAACGCGCCGAAGATCGACTACAAGGACGTGCGGCTTCTGCAGCGCTACATTTCGGAGCGCGGCAAGATCGTGCCATCGCGCATCACCGCCGTCAGCCAGAAGAAGCAGCGCGAACTCGCCAAGGCGATCAAGCGTGCCCGCTTCCTCGGCCTGCTGCCTTACGTGGTCCGCTAAATCTACGCGGGCGGTTCGCCGCCCGCTTTTTGTCACCGGCCACGACGGGCGTAGCCGGATCGAACACCAAATCCCGGGTTGGATTTCGACAAGAGATCCTAACTGCCGCGACAGGCAGGACAGCGACACAGGCGGCGACGCCCAGCTTCCTGACCTGTTCCAGACAACTCGGCGCCGATCCTGAGGATAGCGCCCAAGCGAAGGAACAAAACCATGGAAGTCATTCTTCTCGAACGCGTTTCCCGCCTCGGCCAGATGGGCGACACCGTCAAGGTCAAGGACGGATTCGCCCGCAATTTCCTGTTGCCGCAGGGCAAGGCGCTGCGCGCCAACGAAGCTAACAAGAAGAAGTTCGAGGGACAGCGGGCGCAACTGGAAGCCCGCAACCTGGAGCGCAAGTCCGAGGCCGCGCAGATTGCAGAAAAGCTCGACGGCAAGAGCTTCATCGCCGTGCGCTCGGCCGGCGAGACCGGTCAGCTTTATGGTTCGGTCTCGACACGCGACATCGCCGAGCTGGTGACGGCGGAAGGTTTTTCGGTCAACCGCAACCAGATCCTGCTCAACCAGCCGATCAAGACCATTGGCGTCACCAATGTGGCGATCGCGCTGCATCCGGAGGTCGAGGTTACCATCACGCTCAACATTGCCCGCACGGCCGACGAAGCCGAGCGCCAGGCCAAGGGCGAAACGCTGACAACCGCCGAAGCCATCTACGGCGAGGACATCAACGATAATGCGCGGCCGGAAAACTTCTTCGATCCGAATGCGGAGTTCGAGGGCGGCGAAGACAACGGCTGATCGTCATTCGTCGGCATTCGCCGGCTAATCGCTATTCTGGACCAATGCCCGGGCCTCGTACCCGGGCATTTTTATGCCAAATGGAACTTTTCGAACCCCTATATCTTGATGCAGAATAAGACAGCCTGTCTGACCGAGAGGGGACATTTGGTCATGAATATTCTGCTGAAACGCATTCTCGACCGCCTGGTCCGCACAGGCAATCTCAAGGTGACAGGGCCGCAAGGCTCGATGGTGACTTTCGGTGACGGCAGCGGCGAGCCGGTGCACATGCATATCAAGACAAGGCATGCCGAGCGCGCCATCACTTTCGATCCGATGCTGGCGGTGCCGGAAGCCTACATGGACGGTGAACTCGACATTCTCGAGGGCGGCGTGCTGGGGGTGATGCGCATTGCGTTCCAGAACATGGGCAGCGGCGGTATCGATGCCACCTGGTCGAAAGCGATCGAAGGTCTGCGCCACGCCTTCCGGCGCCTGCAGCAGATCAACACGGCGTCGCGGGCGCGCCGCAACGTGCAGCGCCATTACGATCTGTCGGGCGACCTCTACCGCCTCTTCCTCGATGAGGACATGCAATATTCCTGCGCTTATTTCGAGCAGCCGGATATGACCCTCGACGAGGCACAAGCGGCCAAGAAGCGCCATATTGCCGCCAAGCTCAGGCTGAGGGCCGGCCAGACGGTGCTCGATATCGGCTCCGGCTGGGGTGGGCTTGGGCTTTATCTCGCCAAGGCGTTCGACGTCGACGTACAGGGCGTGACGCTGTCGACCGAGCAGCACGGCGTCGCCACCGACCGCGCCCATGCGCAAGGCCTGCAAAACCGGGTTCATTTCGACATCAAGGACTATCGCGAACTCAATGAACGTTTCGATCGCATCGTCTCGGTCGGCATGTTCGAGCATGTCGGCGTCAATCATTTCCGCACCTTCTTCGACAAGTCGGCGACGCTGCTGAAGCCGGACGGCGTCATGCTGCTGCATACGATCGGCCGCTCCGGCGTGCCGTGGGCGACCAGCGCCTTCATCCGCAAATACATCTTCCCGGGCGGCTATATTCCGTCGCTCTCCGAAGTGATGCCGGCCATCGAAAAATCGGGGCTCGTCGTCACCGACATCGAGGTTCTGCGGCTGCATTATGCCGAGACGCTGAAGCATTGGGGCGAACGCTTCGCGGCCAACCGCGACAAGGCCAAGGCGATTTATGACGAGCGCTTCTGCCGTATGTGGGAGTTCTATCTTGCCGCCTCGGAAGCTGCCTTCCGCTGGCAGGATCTGGTGATCTTCCAGATCCAGATTACCAAGAAGAACGACACGCTGCCGATGACGCGCGACTACATGGCCAATTGTGAGAAGGCGCTGGAGATGCGCGATCTTGGACGTCGTGAAAAGGCTCCGGCGGCCAAGCCCGCTCGTCGCCGCAAAGTGGCGGATCCGGAGTAGGCGGCCGGCGATCGCGCCATTGCCGCTTGCCATTGCCGGCTGGCACGCTGAAAAGGCTCCCGTCAACGCGGGACCTTTTTATGACCTACCTCCTCTACGTCGCTGCCGCACTTGCCGAGATCGCCGGCTGCTTTTCGTTCTGGGCATGGTGGCGGCTGGAAAAATCGCCGCTGTGGTTGGCGCCCGGTCTCGTCTCGCTGGTGCTATTCGCGTGTCTGCTGGCGCTGGTCGACACGAGCGCGGCGGGCCGGGCCTACGCCGCCTATGGCGGCATCTACATTGCCGCCTCGCTGGCCTGGCTGTGGCTGGCCGAAGGCGTGCACCCCGACCGCTGGGATCTTGCCGGTGCCGCGATCTGCATCGTAGGCGCCTTGGTTATTCTGCTCTCACCTCGGACTGCCTAAGCGATGGAACTGCCCGTCCCGCTTAGACAAGGCGTCGACCGCCTTCTCGAACAGGTGCCGTTGCCGGTGCTTAAGCAAGCGGCAAAGACCCTGTCAGACCGCTACCGCGCAGAGTTGCGCGACGGTCGCCTGCACATGGCCGAAGACATTGCGGTGAAGGCCTATCTGGCAACGCGGCTGCCGGCGACCTATGCTGCCGTCCGCGCCAGCCTCGACGCGGTAAGCGAGGCGCGGCCCGATTATGCTCCGAGAACCCTGCTCGATGTCGGCGCCGGCCCTGGCACGGTGCTTTGGGCCACAACGAATCTCTGGCCGGATCTCCAACAGGCGGTGCTGCTCGAGGCCGGCGCCGCCGTGCGAAGGGTCGGCGAAGCACTTGCCGCGCATGCGATCACGGCCAGGACCGCCTGGCGGACCGGCGACGTCACCGTCGACCTGGTCGATCTGGAGCCGGCCGAGCTGGTGACTTCAGCATATGTGCTGGATGAGATCGCGCCGGCATCGCTGGCAAAACTCGTCGACCGGCTCTGGCAGCTGACCGCCGACACGCTGCTGGTGGTCGAGCCGGGCACGCCGGCCGGCTGGCAGCGTATTCTTGCCGTGCGGCGGCAGCTGATCGATACGGGGGCGCACGTGCTTGCGCCCTGCCCGCATGAGGCGCCCTGCCCGCTCGTCGCTCCCGACTGGTGCCATTTCGCCCGCCGCGTCGCCCGCTCGCGCCTGCACCGTCTGGCCAAGGATGCCGAGGTGCCGTGGGAGGACGAGAAATTCATCTTTGTCGCGGCTTCCCGCCATCCGGCCGCTCCGCCTCGAGCGCGAGTGATCGCACCGCCGAAGTCGGGCTCCGGCAAGGTCTTGCTGAAGCTTTGCCAACGGGATGGGAGTGCTGCCGAGCGACTGTTCACCAAGCGCGATGGCGAGACGTTCAAGGCCGCGCGGCGACTGGACTGGGGTGATGCCTTGTCGGAATGACCGACCGCTATTTTCCTGTTTTGTTCTCGCCAAAGAACGGCTAGGCTCGCCATCTTGATTCGAGTCAATTGAGATTCTTTCCACCGAAAGAACCTGGCTGTGAATCGCGGGCATCAAAGTTGGTTGGTTGGGGACTGATGCAGATAAGTCATCACCGACTTGTCTCGTTCTGATATCGAGAGACCGGGGATCAGGACCGGGGACATCATGGCAGAGGCAGCACGAAAATTCGGCGTGGCGGAAACACCGCTCTATCGCGAGGCGCCGAACAATATCGAGGCCGAGCAGGCGCTGCTCGGCGCCATACTGGTCAACAACGATGCCTTCTACCGCGTCTCCGACTTCCTGAAGCCCGGCCATTTCTACGAGCCGCTGCATAGAAAGATCTTCGAGGTCGCGGCTGAGCTCATCCGCATGGGCAAGATCGCGACGCCAATCACGCTGAAGACCTTCCTGCCGGCCGACGAGAAGGTCGGCGACATGACGGTGGCGCAATATGTCGTGCGGTTGGCGGTCGAGGCCGTCACGGTCGTCAACGCCACCGACTATGGCCGCGCCATCTACGATCTGGCCACGCGGCGCGCGCTGATCACGGTCGGCGAGGACATGGTCAACATCGCCTATGACGCGCCGGTCGACATGTCGCCCTCCGACCAAATCGAGGATGCCGAGCGGCGCCTGTTCGAGTTGGCCGAGACCGGCCGCTATGATGGCGGCTTCGAGAGCTTCACCGACGCCGTCAAGACCGCCGTCGACATGGCCAATGCCGCCTATATGCGCGACGGGCATCTGTCGGGCGTCGCCACCGGCTTGCGCGACCTCGACCGCCGCATGGGCGGCCTGCAGTCGTCCGACCTGATCATCATTGCGGGGCGCCCCGGCATGGGCAAGACCTCGCTCGCCACCAATATCGCCTTCAATATCGCCGAGGCCTACGTCCCAGCGCAGCAGGCCGACGGGTCGTTCAAAGCGGCCAATGGCGGCGTCGTCGGCTTCTTTTCGCTCGAAATGTCGTCCGAACAGCTGGCCACCCGCATCATCTCCGAACAGACCGAAATCCCGTCGTCGAAAATCCGGCGCGGCGAGATCAGCGAGATGGATTTCGAAAAGCTCGTCGCGTGCTCGCAGACGATGCAGAAAATCCCGCTGTTCATCGATCAGACCGGCGGCATTTCCATTGCTCAGCTGTCTGCCCGGGCACGTCGCCTGAAGCGCCAGCGCGGCCTCGACGTCATCGTCATCGACTATATCCAGCTGATGCAGGGGTCGAGCGCGAAATCATCGCAAAACCGCGTCCAGGAGATCACCGAGATCACCACCGGGCTCAAGGCGCTGGCCAAGGAGCTGGCGGTGCCGATCATTGCGCTGTCGCAGCTGTCGCGCCAGGTCGAGAGCCGCGACGACAAGCGCCCGCAGCTTTCGGATCTGCGCGAATCCGGTTCGATCGAGCAGGACGCCGACGTGGTGCTGTTCGTCTACCGCGAGGAATACTACCTGAAGAACCGCGAGCCGAAGCCGGGCACCGACGAATACATCAAATGGGAACACGAGATGAACGAAATGCGCGGCAAGGCCGAAGTCATCGTCGCCAAGCAGCGCCACGGCCCAACGGGGTCGGTCAGCCTCGCCTTCCAGGGCGAGTTCACCCGCTTCTCGGATCTTGCCGAGGAGCATCATTTGCCGGATCGGTTTGAGTAGCATGGGTAACCACTTCAGATGCGCCGCCGTTCTTGCTTTTGCGCTCATTGGCGCGGTTGCCGCCCTCGCAACCGCCTCTGCTTGTTCCATGCCTCCAGATTGGACGCCGCAGCGAGCGTTTGCGGAGGCCTCCCTGGTATTCCGAGGCATGGTTACTGAAACTGAGCTTAGCCCAATCAAACTTGGAACTGTTCCGCCTGATGAGGGTGATGGCCGAATACTGGTTAACGTACGATACGAGATTGCCGAGGTGTTCAAGGGCAAACCGGAACCGAATGGCGTGGTCTCCACGACCACTCTGATCATGGGTGGATGCGGTGTGCCTGTTCTGGCCGGGCAGAATTTCCTGTTTTACGTGGATGCGATCACTGAGGAAGCGCGGAAAGCGGAGCCGGAGTTTGCCACCCAGACACAGGGCATGATTTCCATCTACAACTCGCAGATGCTGCCACCCAACCCGGAATTGCTCGACGAGGCGCTTGCCGAAGTTCGCGCTCTCGCCAAGAAGCACTGAATTTGAACCAGCTCGCTAAACCACGCCCCGAAAATGCGGTCGGCGCTCTACGGCGCCCCCCTCTGTCCTGCCGGACATCTCCCCCACATGGGGGGAGATTGGCTGTCACTCGCGACGCCACTCTTTTTTGCGACGCGGAAAATTGGCGAAATCCTACGTTCAGTCCGATCTCCCCCCAAGTGGGGGAGATGTCCGGCAGGACAGAGGGGGGCGCTGTTCCGCCGACCTGTCTTTCAATTGTCGCAGGCCGCGCCTGATGGCCAAGTCCCGCGTCCAGTTCATTTGCCAGAATTGTGGTTCGGTGCATCAGCGCTGGGCCGGCAAATGCGATGCCTGCGGCGAGTGGAATACGCTGGTCGAGGAAGGCACGTCCGGCGGCATAGGCTCGGGTCCGGCCAACACCCGCAATGCGCGCAAGGGCCGCGCCGTGGTGCTGACGACGCTGTCCGGCGACATCGAGGATGCGCCGCGCATTGTCTCCGGCATCGGCGAGCTCGACCGCGCCACAGGCGGCGGCTTCGTGCGCGGCTCGGCGCTACTGGTCGGCGGCGATCCCGGCATCGGCAAGTCGACGCTGCTCACCCAGGCCGCGGCCGCGCTGGCGGCAAAGGGCCACCGCATCGTCTACGTCTCGGGCGAAGAGGCGGTCGCCCAGATCAGGCTGCGCGCCCAGCGGCTCGGCGTCGCCGACACCCCGGTCGAGCTCGCCGCCGAGACCAATGTCGAGGACATCCTCGCCACCATCGCCGACGGCAAGCGGCCGGATCTGGTCATTCTCGATTCGATCCAGACGCTGTGGACCGACATGGCCGATTCGGCGCCCGGCACGGTGACCCAGGTGCGTGCCGCTGCCCAAGCGATGATCCGCTATGCAAAATCCACAGGGGCGGCGATCGTTCTGGTCGGCCATGTCACCAAGGAGGGCCAGATCGCCGGCCCACGCGTCGTCGAGCACATGGTCGACGCGGTGCTCTATTTCGAGGGCGAAGGCGGCCACCACTTCCGTATCCTGCGCACGGTCAAGAATCGATTCGGGCCAACCGACGAGATCGGCGTCTTCGAAATGTCGGACAAGGGCTTGCGGGAAGTCGCCAACCCGTCCGAGCTTTTCCTCGGCGAGCGCCATGCGAAGTCGCCGGGTGCCGCGGTTTTCGCCGGCATGGAGGGCACACGGCCGGTGCTGGTCGAGATCCAGGCGCTGGTGGCGCCGTCGACGCTGGGCACGCCGCGCCGCGCCGTCGTCGGCTGGGACGGTGCCCGGCTATCGATGATCCTGGCGGTTCTGGAAGCTCATTGCGGCGTCCGCTTCGGCACCCACGACGTCTATCTCAACGTTGCCGGCGGCTACCGCATTTCGGAGCCGGCGGCCGACCTGGCAGTGGCGGCGGCACTGGTTTCCTCGCTCACCGGTCTTGCCCTTCCCGCCGATTGCGTCTATTTCGGCGAAATCAGCCTTTCGGGTGCGGTGAGGCCGGTTGCGCACGCGCAGCAGCGCCTCAAGGAAGCCGAAAAGCTGGGTTTCGGAAGCGCGGTTCTGCCCTTGGGCAGCGAGGAACTTGTCGGTGGTAATGGGGTCGGGGGGATCGGAGCCGGCGCTTTCCAGCCCACCGAGCTTGCCGATCTCGTGGCGCGCATAGCCGGCTCACGGCGCAGCCGCGTCGACGAGCGAGAGTGATGCGGCTCGTCGAGCCGCGAAAAAGAGATCGGAGTGGGGCGAAAACATGCCGATTACGCTGCTTGACGGAATTCTCGTCGGCTTCACCCTGGTCTCGGCGATGCTCGCCATGGTTCGAGGCTTTTCGCGCGAGATCCTGTCGATCATCTCCTGGGCAGCCGCTGCAGCGGCCGCCTTCTTCTTCTACAAGCCGGTGCTGCCTTACATTCAGCCCTATATCGACAACGAAAAGGCCGCCATGGCAGCGGCCGCCGGTATCGTCTTCATTGTCGCGCTGATCGTCGTTTCGGTCATCACCATGAAGCTCGCCGACTGGATCATCGATTCCAGGATCGGCGCGCTCGATCGTACACTTGGCTTCCTCTATGGCGCGGCGCGCGGTATCCTGGTCGTCGCTGTTGCGCTGCTTTTCTTCAATTGGCTGGCCGGCGCCAAGGCCCCAGGCTGGATTGCCAACGCCAAGTCAAAGCCGCTGCTCGAATCGATCGGCGCCAAGCTCGAAAGCCTGCTGCCCGAGGATCCGGAAAACGCTATCCTCAACAAGCTCAATCCGAATCAGCCAGCCACCGAGACGCCTCTGGCCCCAGACGCGCCTGCAGCGGAAGCACCTGCCGCCGGCGACGACGCCACCGCTCCGGCACCCGATGACAGCGACGCGCCACCGGCCGACAATGCGCCCGCGACGCCGGCACCTGCAAACCCGGCGCCGGCAAACTGATTTCGACAGACTTGCCAATCTGCAGACTTGGCGAGGCATCAAGACTGACGATCATGCGAACGCCGCACGACGTGCGTTGCTTTCGATGCGCTATGACCTTATATGGCGACTTTAGCGGAGCTTGAGCCCTCAATGGCAGACGCAGACGACGTGCTTTCCGCCGAAGCCGACGACCATTTCCACGACGAATGCGGCGTGTTCGGCATTTTCGGCCGGCAGGACGCCGCAGCCATCGTAACGCTCGGCCTGCATGCGTTGCAGCATCGAGGCCAGGAAGCGGCCGGCATCGTTTCCTACGACGGCACCCAATTCCATGTAGAACGCCATGTCGGCCTGATCGGCGACACCTTCACCAAGCAGCGTGTCATCGACAGCCTGCAAGGCAACCGTGCCATCGGCCACACGCGCTATGCCACCACCGGCGGCTCCGGCCTGCGCAACATCCAGCCTTTCTTCGCCGAACTTGCCGATGGCGGCTTTGCCGTCGCCCACAACGGCAATCTCACCAACGCCATGACCGTGCAGCGCGCGCTACAGAAGCAAGGCGCCATCTTCTCTTCCACCTCCGATACCGAGACGCTCTTGCATCTGGTTGCCACCAGCAAGGAGCGCGACCTGAATTCGCGCTTTATCGATGCGGTGCGCCAGGTCGAAGGCGCCTTCTCGCTGGTGGCGATGACGTCCAAGAAGATGATCGGCTGCCGCGATCCGCTCGGCATCCGCCCGCTGGTACTCGGCGATCTCGACGGTGCCTGGATCCTCGCCTCGGAGACCTGTGCGCTCGATATCATCGGGGCGCGTTTCGTGCGTGACCTGAAGCCCGGCGAAATGGTCGTCGTCACCAGCAAGGGGATCGAAAGCCTGTTCCCGTTCGAGCCGCAGAAGACCCGCTTCTGCATTTTCGAATATGTCTATTTCGCGCGGCCGGATTCGTCTGTCGAAGGCCGCAATGTCTACGAAGTGCGCAAGCGCATCGGCGCCGAGCTGGCCCTGGAAAGCCCAGTCGAGGCGGACATCGTCGTGCCGGTACCGGATTCGGGCACGCCGGCGGCGATCGGCTTCTCGCAGGCCGCGGGCATTCCGTTCGAGCTCGGCATCATCCGCAACCACTATGTCGGTCGTACCTTCATTCAGCCCGGCGATTCGATCCGCCACATGGGCGTCAAGCTGAAGCACAACGCCAATCGCCGCATGATCGAAGGCAAGCGTGTGGTGTTGGTTGACGATTCCATTGTGCGCGGCACCACCAGCCAGAAGATCGTGCAGATGGTGCGCGATGCCGGCGCGAAGGAAGTGCATATGCGCATTGCCTCGCCGCCGACGCGCGCCTCCTGCTTTTACGGCGTCGACACGCCGGAGAAATCGAAGCTGCTGGCATCGCGCATGTCGGTGGAGGAGATGGCCGAGTTCATCCGCGTCGATTCGCTCGGCTTCCTCTCGATAGACGGGCTCTATCGCGCCGTCGGCGAAGCCGGCCGCGACAACGAGCAGCCGCAATTCTGCGACGCCTGCTTCACCGGTCAGTATCCGACCCGGCTTGCCGATTTCGAAGGCTCCGACAATGTGCGCACGCTGTCGCTGTTAGCGGCCGGCGGGTCGTAGGCCTTGCCGGTCCGTTTGTCTCCGTCCCCTTGGCCCCTTACGGCGGCTTCACCTTGCCTGTCGGAATCCATCGTATGAGCCTTGACCTCTCCGGCCGCGTTGCGGTCGTCACCGGC
Organism: Mesorhizobium sp. M0045; assembly: GCF_040323385.1. Taxonomy (NCBI): domain Bacteria; kingdom Pseudomonadati; phylum Pseudomonadota; class Alphaproteobacteria; order Hyphomicrobiales; family Phyllobacteriaceae; genus Mesorhizobium; species Mesorhizobium sp. M0045. The sequence continues at coordinate 23,233 of NZ_JAMYUY010000014.1, read as the reverse complement.
GCGTCGCGCGGTATCGGCTATTTCATCGCCAGGGAGCTTGCCGCGGCCGGTGCGCATGTGATTGCGGTTGCTCGCACCGTCGGCGGCTTGGAAGAACTCGACGACCAGATCAAGGCAGGTGGCGGACAGGCGACGCTGGCCCCGCTCGATCTTGCCGACATGGCGGGGATCGACCGGCTGGGCGGCGCCATCCACGAGCGCTGGGGCAAGCTCGATATACTGGTCGCCAACGCCGCTGTGCTCGGCGTCATCGCCCCGATCGGCCATGTCGAGGCCAAGACCTTCGAGAAGGTGATGACCATCAACGTCACCGCAACATGGCGGCTGATCCGCTCGGTCGACCCGCTGCTCAGGCTTTCCGATGCCGGCCGTGCTATCGTGCTTTCCTCCAGCCTTGCCCACTCCGCACGCGCCTTCTGGGCGCCTTATGCGGCGTCGAAGGCGGCGGTCGAGGCCATGACGCGTTCATGGGCGCATGAGACCGAAAACCTGCCGCTCAGGGTCAATGCCGCCGATCCCGGGGCAACGCGCACCGCGATGCGGGCGCAGGCCGTACCCGGCGAGGATCCTGAAACACTGCCGCACCCTTCGGAGATCGCCAAGCGTATCGTGCCGCTGGCCAGCCCTATGCTCAAGGAGACCGGGCTGATCTTCCAGGCCAAGCACAATCGCTTTGTCGCCTACCGGCAGCCGGAGTAGCCACACATCGCATTTTGCCGGAAGAATTGCGCCGGCACCAACGTTGTTCGGGTGCCACAATTCGAGGAACGGAGGACCATATGCGGAGACTGCTTCTCTTGACTGCCACCGCGCTGCTTGCAGTTATCGGCGCCACGTCGTCGCAGGAGGCAACGATGAGCTTTTTCGTCACCAGCGTCGGCTCCGGCAAAGGCGCCGATCTCGGCGGTGTGGCCGGCGCCGACGCCCATTGTAGTTCACTGGCCGAAGCCGCGGGCGTTACCGGCAAGACATGGCGCGCTTATCTCTCGACCAGCGATACCGATGCACGCGACCGTATCGGCAAAGGCCCGTGGTTCAACGCCAAGGGCGTCAAGATCGCCGATGATGTCGCTTCCTTGCATAGCGATGCCAACGCCATCACCAAAAAGACGGCACTCGACGAAAAGGGCCAAATGGTCAACGGCCGCGGCGACACGCCCAACCGGCACGACGTGTTGACCGGCTCCAAGCCGGATGGCACGAAAATAGCCGACCAGACCTGCGGCGACTGGACGCTGAGCGGAGCAGAAGGTGTGGCGATGATGGGTCATCACGATCGTACCGGCCTCGATGATTCGGCAGCCGCCAAATCGTGGAATTCCTCGCATGCGTCACGCGGTGGCTGCAGCCAGGAGGCGCTGAAGGGCACCGGCGGCGACGGCCTGTTCTATTGTTTTGCGGTGAACTGAACCACAGCCGGAAAACGACCGACATCACGCGGCTGTGATGCCGTGGCTTAACGCCGCGCTTTGGCCCAGCTTTCGCCGCTGGGCCGGAGTTGCTAGGATCGTGCGACTCCCAAACAAGCAGAGCGAGGAAATACTCATGGCGGCACCGAGCGCAGCGTTAGTCTGGTATCTGGTGATCGCCGGCCCGCAAGGCGGCATGGTCGTGCTGCCCAGCACATTCGACACCCGCGAACAGTGCGCCTTCGCCATAACCGAATACCAGAAGCAACCGACGCCGGCCGGCTGGTCGGTGCAGTGCGTGCCGAGCGCCTCGCCCTTCGCCGACGAGGGCGACGCCGAGGAGCCGTCGGCGCAGTAGGAGAACGTGATCTCCCCCCTTGAGGGACCCTTGGGGGGACATGGCCGACAGGCCAGGCTGGTCCGACCGCGCTCGGCCTGCTGCAGCGGTTGGCACTTCACGCGAGACAACCCCTCTGTCGCCTTCGGCGACATCTCCCCCTGAGGGACCCTCAAGGGGGAGATCGTCAGCGTCGCGCGCTGACCGTCAGCTCCGGCTTCTGGCTGATGGTCTGAAACACCACGCAGTAGCGCTCGGTCAGCTTGAGCAGCGCATCGATGCGCTCCTGCGGTTCGTCGGTGTCGAGCCCAAATGTCAGCCGGATGGCGCGGAAGCCAACCGGCGCATCCCTCGCCACGCCAAGCGTGCCGCGAAAGTCGAGATCGCCTTCGGCTTCCACCGTGGCGGCCCCAAGCTTGAATTCCAGCGCCGTCGCCACTGCCTTCAGCGTGACACCGGCGCAAGCCACCAGCGCTTCCAGAAGCATGTCGCCGGAGCAGAGTTCGAGCCCGGTGCCGCCGGTCGCCGGATGCAGCCCTGCAATGGCAATCGCCCTGCCCGTCTCGACCTTGCAGGCGATCGATTGGTCGTCGATCGAGCCCTTGGCCTTGAGGGTAATCAGCGCGCGCGAGGCGTCGTCGCGATAGGCCTCCTTCAGCGGCGCCTGCATGGCCTTCAATGCGATCGCGTCCATTTCATTTCTCTCCCATAGTTGTCTGGCTTCGCCGCTTAACGGCGGTGTCGCCTGCCCCAAACGCAAGTCCCCGCTGGCGTAGCGCTTGGCAGGGTTTCGCCCGTATAGCCGGACGATACGGATGCCCGACATCCAACGCCTTCACACCCTCTCTCGCAACACATTCGTAAGGCCGCCGGACATATGGCCGATATCGCCACCCTGGAAACCCGCGAAAGGGTTCTTGCGGGCATCCTGTTCAACGGCGCTGCCGTCTGCTGTTTCGATGCACGACGCCTCGATCAAGCTGACACTATGGTGTCAGGACGGGGCAGCGTAAGCTGGTGAAATGACGGAATCGCTGGACATGTCAGGCACAGTGGAAAGCGCCCGCGAACGTACCCTCGGCATCATCCTGGTCTCGGCATCGGCGGCCGTCTTCGGCCTCACCGGCGTGCTGACCAAATCGATCCATGCCGACCCGCTGACCATCACCTGCTGGCGCGGCTTCGTCGGCTCGATCCTGATCAGCCTTTATGTGCTATGGCGTCGCCAGCGCTCCGGCGGTCGCGACAGCCTGCGGCTCGGCTGGCGCGGCTGGCTGCTGGCGATCGAGGGCGCGCTCGCCAGCATCGCCTTCATCTCGGCGTTCACCTTTGTCGCCAATGTCGCGATCATCTACGCCACCGCACCCTTCGTCACCGCGCTGCTTGCCTTCATGCTGGTCCGCGAGCCGTTCCGGCTGCAGACGCTTGCCGCCGCCGCCGTGTCACTGTGCGGTGTGGCGATCATGGTCTGGTCCGGCTTCGGCACCGGCCATCTGTTCGGCGACGGGTTGGCGCTGCTGATGACGATCGGCAGTGCCCTCTACATGATCATGGTGCGGGCCTTCCGCGACACGCCGGTGGTGTGGGCGGGTGCCGTGTCGGCGTTCCTCCTGTTCGTGCTCGGCTGGCTCATCGCCGAGCCGCTGGCCGTCTCGGCCTGGGATGCTGTGCTTCTAGCCACCTTCGGCGCCTCGTTCGCGCTGGCCTCGATCTTGTGGACGGAGGGCACCCGGCTTATTCCGGCGGCCGAGTCCGGATTGCTGGGCTCGGCCGAAGTGCCATTCGCGATCCTGTTTGCCTTCCTGTTCCTCGCGGAGATCCCGCCGGCAGCCAGCATGCTCGGCGGGGCCATCGTGCTTTGCGCGGTGTTCGCTCACGCCGGCCGAGACTGGCTCATGGCTAGGCAGCGCGCAGAGGATGCAGGACCGATCCTCGCCGCGTCCGAGGGCGAGTTGGCGGTCCGATCACGAGAAGTCCGTTCCTCAAAATAAATTTGAAAAGTCATGGAACCATCATAGGGCTCAGTCATTATGGCTGCGACGGGCCACCCCAAGTCCCCCCAAACCCCTCGGCCCGTCCTACTCAGAGCCGACCGCAAGGTCGGCTTTTTCTTTGCTGGCTCAGTTGGCCAAGGCTAGGTTGCCGCTGAACAACGCGGCCAGATCCTGCGCTGGCCGATCGGCATCCTCACGCAAGCGGATGGCGAATTCGGCGACCGGCACTGGCGGCAGATCAAGATCGCGCGGCGCCTCGACGATGCCGGAATGAGCGAAGCGCGCAGTCCTCAACGTCAAGGCGATGCCGGCGTGCACTGCCGTGCGCAGGCCGGCAAGGCTGGCACTGCCGGCAGCAATGCGGTAGCGACGGCCGGCCGCATCGAGTGCACTGGTCGCCGCTTCCCGAAACCCGCAATGAGGATCGAGCAGTGCCAAGGGCAGTTCGTCATGGCGGGTGGCCAGCCCATTCTGTGAGCAAAGCCAGATCATCGGTTCCTTGAGCACGCCGACTTCGTCGCGTGTCGCCACCTGCCGCATGGCAATGGCCAGATCAAGGGTGCCGGCCTGCAAAGCCTGCGCCAGTTCAGCGGAACGGCCGACGCGCAATTCGATCCTGACGCGCGGATGGCTGACAGCGAAAGCCCTGAGAAGCTGCGGCAAGCCGCTGTCGGCGAAGTCCTGCGTGGTGCCGATGGCGACGCGCCCGTCGGCACGCGCCCCTTTGAGGGCCAGCCACGCCTCGCGGTGCGCGGCAAGGATGCGACGCGCGTGGCCGACCAGATCCTCGCCTGCCGGCGTCAGACCGCGCCCTCGCCCCTGCGGCACCAGCAGCGCTTCGCCGACAACATCCTCCAGCCGCTGCATCTGCGCGGTCACTGCGGACGGGGAGCGGCCGACGATCGACGCGGCCCGCGCCAGGGAACCGCCATCGACGAAAGCGAGGAAAGTCTTGAGGAGGTCGGGATCGAACATCTGCATAATTCGACACTATCAAAGTGTTTATCAAAAACAATTCGATTTTTTTGATTTAGTAATGATGGCACGATTTTATCGACGGCGAGAAACGCCGCTTGAAGCCGAGGAGAAGAAACATGCCGATCATCAATGTCAGCGTCACCGGCAAACCCGATGCCGGTTTGTCAGCCGCCATTGCCAAGGAGGTGACCGAACTGACGGCCATGCATCTGCGCAAAGATGCAACGATTACAGCTGTTGCCATTTCCTATCACGACCCCGAGCACTGGTTCGCCGGCGGCAAGTCGCTGGCCGAGCATGGCGCCAACACGGCTTGGCTCGACATCAAGGTTGTCGACGGCACCAACACCAAGCTCGAGCTGGAGGCGTATCTGCAGGCAATTTTTGCCGCATTCGGCCGGCTTCTGGGCAAGGTGCATGAGGAAAGCTACGCCCTCGTGCATGAAGTGCCTGCGGCCGCCTATGGCTTTGGCGGCAAGACGCAGGAATTCCGCTTCATCAGCGGAAGGATGAAAGCGGCGTAGCTGCGATAGGCAGCCGAATCCAGTGATGACAGGAGAAAAGGAAAATGGAGCCGCATTGACGTTGATCCAACTTCGGCTAGGTTCTCACCCGAAGCGGCCACTGAAGAGCCGTGACGTGAGATTGTTGGGAGATGCGGCGATGATCCTGACACTGGCGCTGCTTGCGGGTCTTGTCGCGGCCTGGCTGCTGATCGGCGTGGTGGAGACGTTCCGCCTCGGCCTGCGTTTGAGCCAGGCGCTGCTCTACGTGCCGTTCAAGCTCGCCTACCGGATCAGCGACGAGCGCATCAAGATTGCCCGCAAGTCGGCGGCCCCGGTCATCTACGTCGTTTGGCATCAGTCACGCATCGAGCCGGCGCTGATGCTGTCGCTGCTGCCGGAGGACACGCTGCACATCCTCGACCAGGCTTCGGCCAGGTCGCCGTGGCTGGAGCCGTGGCGTGAGCTCGGCCGCACCATCGCCTTCAACGCCGAGCATGTCTTCGTCAGCCGCAGATTGGTGCGGGTGCTGAAGGGCAAGGGCCGGCTCGCCGTTTACCTGCCGGATGCGGTCGAGCCCGACGTCAAGTCGTTTCGGTTGTTTCGCGCCATCACCCGTATCGCCATGCAGGCCGACGCGCGCATCGTGCCGATCTTCGTTGCCGGCGCACGCAGCCTGCCGGCTTCACTGACGCCGGCGGACAAGGCGCCCCGCCACTGGTTTCCGCAGCTGTCGATCAGCGTGCTGGAGCCGATGACCATTGCCGAGCTGGTGGCGCGGAATCCCGATCAGGCCTCCAACACAAATGCGTTGTTCGATCGCTTCGCTGAGGCCAGGCTTTTCGGCAACGATCTCGATCGCGGCCTGTTTCTTGCCATGCGCGATGCCGCCGACCGGGTTGGCGCTTCGCATCCAATTGTCGAGGACGTCATTGGTGGCGCGCTGAGCTACCGGAAAATGTTCATCGGCGCCAGGGTTTTGGGCCACCGCTTCGAGGCAATAACAGCGCCGGGCGAAGCGGTTGGGCTGCTCCTGCCCAACGCCAATGGGGTCGTGCTGTCGTTCGTCGGACTTTTGTCGGCTGCGCGGGTGGCAGCAATGATCAACTATACCGCCGGCCCGGCCAGCGTCACCGCCGCCGTCCGCACGGCGATGATCCGCACCGTGGTCTCCTCACGCGCCTTTGTCGAAAAGGCCAACCTCGCCGACATCGTCGAGGCGGTGGAAAAAGGCGGGGCGAAACTGTTGTGGCTGGAGGATGTTCGCGCAAGCGTGACCGTGCTGGACAAGGCCGCAGCCGCCTTGCTGTGGCGCTGGCCGCTGCAGCGCCAGGATGCGGCCAAGCCGGCGGTGATCCTGTTCACCTCCGGCTCGGAAGGCACGCCCAAGGCCGTGGTGCTGTCGCACCGGAACCTTCTTGCCAATGCGATGCAGGCGGAAGCCCGCATCACCATCTCGCCTGCCGACATCCTGCTCAACGTGCTGCCGGTGTTCCACTCGTTCGGGTTAACCGGCGGCACCATCCTGCCGCTGGTCACCGGAGTAAAGCTGTTCCTCTACCCGTCACCGCTCCACTACAAACTTATTCCGGAGGTGGCGCGCAAGGTCCGGCCAACGGTGATGTTCGGCACCGACACGTTCCTCGCCAACTATGCCCGCACCGCCAAGGACGACGATTTTTCCAGCCTGCGCTTCGTCGTGGCCGGTGCCGAGGCGGTGAAGCCGGAGACGCGCCGGGTTTACCGCGAGCGCTTCCAGGCCGAGATCATCGAAGGTTTTGGCTTGACCGAGGCCGCACCGGTGGTTGCCGTCAACACTGCCATCCACGGCCGCGACGGAACGGTCGGGCGGCTGCTGCCGGCCATGCGCATGAAACTCGAACCGGTCGAAGGCATTAGCGACGCCGGCCGGCTGTGGCTCGACGGGCCGAACCTGATGATGGGCTACATGACCGCCGATAGGCCGGGCGAGCTGCAGCCGCTCGAAGGCTGGCACGACACCGGCGATATCGTTTCGGTCGATCGCGAAGGCTTCATCACCATTCGCGGCCGCGCCAAGCGCTTCGCCAAGATAGCCGGCGAGATGGTATCACTTGGTGCGGTCGAGATGCTGGTGCAGTCGCTGTGGCCAGAAGAGCATCACGCCGTGGTGGCAGTGCCGGACAAGCGGCGCGGCGAGCGCCTCGTTCTGGTCACCACCGCCGCCAATGCGGATCCCGACGAATTGCGCGAATTCGGCAAAAAAGCCGGGGCGGCCGAACTGATGGTGCCGAACGACATCGTCAAGGTCGAAGAGATCCCGGTGCTGGGCTCCGGCAAGACCGACTATGTCTCGACTAGAAAGCTGGCGCTCGAGAGGCTGGGACTGAGCGCAGCCGCCTGAGGTTTGCTGTCGAAAACTCTAGAGGACCACCACCGACAACAGCAGAATGACGCCGACGGCCATCATCAGCAGGCCCGGCCAGTTCTGCGACAGGCCGAGAAAACGGAGCCCGCGTCGTCGCGGCTCCAGAGTCGGACCTGGTGTTGCGAGATTGGGGGTCGGACTATCCGGCGCGGTGGAGACAGCGGCCGGCTCACTAAGCCGCCCGCGCATGATGGCCGCAACCGCCATATAGACGAGGCCGGCGACAGTCAGTAACGCGCCGATGAGGATGACAGCCATTTCTCCTCGTTTCCGATGGTTTTGCGCCCAATGCGGCAGCTTGCGCGACGTTGACGACGTATCACGACCAGCCGCTCAAACGGACCTACCAACACAAACGGTCTGGCCGCCCAGCAAGTTCCGAAAACGGGTTTTTGAGGTGCGTTCCACAGCGCCGCGTGCTCTGCGAGCCGCTCCCAAGTCAAAATCCGTCAGCCAATGTCCGACGACGGCACCTTCTCGCCTTCGCGCTTGGCGCGTCTCGAATAGGCGCGCACGCTGAACGGCAAGAAGACCAGGTAGCCGGCAACCGAGGCCGTCAGCGTATACCAGGGATAGGTCATCAAAAGCAGGACGTAGAGAACGACTGCGAGAATGATCGGCAGCACCCTGTCGCCCGGTATCCTGACGCTCTTGCCGGAATAGACGGGCAGTCTGCTGACCAGCAGGAACGCCACCAAGATTGTAAAGCCGGTGGCAATGAAGGCCGCCAGGCGGCTGGGTTCAAGCCCAAGCCTGAGGAAGAACAGATAGAGCGGCAGCATCACCAACACCGCACCCGCCGGCGCCGGCACGCCGACGAAATATTCGGTCTGCCACTGCGGACGGTCGAGCTCTTCGTCGAGCACGTTGAAACGGGCAAGCCTCATCCCACAGGCGATGGTGAACAGCAGTGCGGCGATCCAGCCCGGCGAACCTGCCCTGTCGAGTAGAAAGGCATAGAGCACCAGCGCCGGTGCCACGCCGAAATTGACGATATCGGCCAGCGAATCCATCTGGGCGCCGAATTTGGAAGTCGCCTTCAGCATTCGCGCCAGACGGCCGTCGATACCATCGAGGAAGGCGGCGAGCAGCACCATCACCACCGCTGGCTCGAAGCGGCCCTCGAAGCCGAAGCGAATACCGGACAGGCCAGCGCAGATGGCAAGCACCGTGACAAGATTGGGCAGCACCATGCGCATCGGGATTTCGCGAATGCGCGGCCCTCCGCCGCCATGCGCCTCGAATTTCTTGAACGGCGGCGCCACCGGTCAGGACACCCGCACGAGCGGCGTTGCAGCAACGCCGCCGAATTCCGCCAGCACCGTCTCACCGCCAACCGCGGTCTGGCCGACGGCGACACGCGGCGTCGCGGTCGAGGGCAGGAATACATCGACGCGCGAGCCAAAGCGGATCAGCCCGAAGCGCTCGCCGGTGCCGATGGCGCCGCCAGGCTCGGCCCAGCAGACGATGCGCCGCGCCACCAGGCCGGCAATCTGCACCGCGGCGACCGTTCCATTGGGGCTTTCGATGACCAGCCCGTTGCGCTCGTTCTCGGTGCTTGCCTTGTCGAGTTCGGCGTTGAGGAATTTTCCTGGCCGATGCTCGATCCTGGAAATGCGGCCACGCACCGGAGAGCGGTTAACGTGGCAGGAAAAGACGTTCATGAATACCGAGATGCGGGTCATTTCGCCGCCGCCGAGGTTAAGCTCGCGCGGCGGCACGGCCGGGCCAACCGCCGAGACGATGCCGTCGGCCGGGCTGACAACCAGCCGGTCGTCGATCGGCGTGACACGCTCGGGATCGCGGAAGAAATAGGCGCACCAGGCCGTCAGGATGAGACCGATCCAGAACAGGGTCGAGGAGAAATAGCCAAGAAAGAGCGTCGCCGCGCCGAACGCAGCGATAAAGGGATAACCCTCGCGATGGATCGGAACGAACGCATTCTTGATCGTGTCGACGAGGCTCATGGGATCAGGACAACCTTGGTTCCAAGTCCGGCCTCAATAGCGGAAACACCCCGCGGTCGCAACGCGACAATGGGAGCGCTCGGGGGTGGCGGTCGCCGCCGTCTCAGAACGGCCAAGCGGAATCCACTCAGGCACCCGCTGCTGCCGCTTGGTCGAAATACTCCTCGAGCTCGCGCCGATCGGCCTCCGCCAGGCTCTCTTCGTGGCTGCCGCGCAGCGCGCCGCCTTTCGGGGTCGACTGGAGGAAGAATACATGCCCGTCGGCCATAACCACCCAGTTCACAACTGCGCCGCCTTCCCTAGGCACCACCGAGTTCGCCGAGACGACAGCATCGGTCGGATCGAACCCGGCCCTGCGTAGCAAGAGGTCGACAGCGACCGGCGCATGATAGGCTGCGGCCAATTCGAGCACCGTTTCTATTGCCTGCGCTTCAACACGGGCAAGTCTCTTGCCGACGCGCGGGGCGCCGGCAGCGAATGGATTCTCGCCCGGACGCGCGACGGACGGATCCTTCGGGGCGATATATTCATAGACGGCCGCATGCGTGGGCGTGGCGACGGCTAGACGCGGCTCCTTGGCATTGGTGCGCAGCTGAAAAGCCAACAGTTTTTCGCCCTCGACGTCCAGCACCCTTGCCATGCCGAGCGCCAGCTTGACCTCCGGCCTAGGCGCCTCGGCGCATGCAAGGCCGACGCCGACATCACGCCAGCCCGTCATTTGATTGACCAGCTTGCCAACAGAACGATGGAGTAGCCTCGGCTCGCGCCGGGGATTGGCCATGGCCAGTTGATGGATGGCTTCTCGGTAGTCGGCATCCTCAACGATTGCGAGTTCAGGCCACGAGTTTATCCAGCGCGCCGATAGAGCGAGCATCGATGCGGCCTGATCGGCTTGGTAGAATAGACGGTCGAGAGTACTGAGCTTATCGTCAGTACCTCCTTCGAAGCCTGTCTGTTCCTCAGTCTCCTCGGGGTGCTCCGCGACCCAGGCAGCCATTTGGTCCAAAGTCGCCAGTTGTCCGTGCGCGCCCATCTCAGCGAGGGCAGTGCGTGCGTCGGCAATGACGGTGTCGAGTTCTTCGCCAGAATTATAGATGAACTGGCTATGGCCGCCATTGTTGACCTCAGCCAAATAGTCATCGGCATGACAGGCCTGCATTGCCTTGGGGCTGATTTCCGTGGAACGGTAAAGGCCTTGCGCGACCATGGCTTCGACGAATTCTCTGACGGCTACAATGAGACCGAAAGGATTGTCGGCCGCGTCTTCCACGACTGAGCGCGGCACGATCACCGAAGATGATGGCTTGCCTGGGGATGACTGTTTGGACCGAGTCGGTGAAATGGTCGCTGATCGCTGAAATTTCTTCTTAGCCCAGCCGGAAAATCTTTCAAACACGCCAAACGCCCTCCCTGCTTGCCACAACAGGATTCTGCGGGCCAACGTGATTCTTGCATTTGACTTTCCCGTCCGCAAGCACCGGCCGGTTATACTTCATTGAAGAAGAATGAGTGAAGGCGCACGGCGCATCGCGCGGTTCCGTGCGGCTACTCAGGTCAAATATAAACGACGCCGTCGCCATCCTCATTGTCGGAACGCAGCACTCTCGCCCGTCCTTGGCAAGACAGCGCCTCTCATCGGCCTTTTCGGCCATGACGATTTGCGCAACCCGGAGGTTCTCGGCCCATGCAGAAATCAGCAGCTAGGCAAGTGCAAGTGGTGATGAACGGCTTGGCTTTCGGCGAGTCACCGCGCTGGCACGATGGCCGGCTGTGGTTCTGCAACTGGGGTACGGGCCAGATCATCGCCGTTGACGTCCTAGGCAACAGCGAGATCGTGCTCACCGTGCCGGCCACCCTGCCCTATTCCATTGACTGGCTGCCGGACGGGCGCCTGCTTGTCGTGTCCGGCCGCGAAGGGCTGATCCTCAGGCAGGAGGCAGACGGGACATTGGTCACCCATGCCGATCTGAGACAACTATCAAAGAGCCCGTGGAACGAGATCGTCGTCGATAGGCGCGGCAACATCTATGTCAATGGTGGTGGGCCTGCTCCGGGTCCCGGCCAGCATTTCGGCCCCGGTGCCATCGTGCTGGTAGCGCCTGACGGCTCGGTTCGGCAGGTGGCTGAGAACCTCGCCTTCGCCAATGGCATGGCGGTGACGCCTGACAACAAGACGCTGATCGTTGCCGAGTCCCACGCCAACCGGCTGACCGCCTTCGACATCGCTGCCGATGGCGGCCTTTCCAACCGCAGGATCTGGGCCAATCTCGGCAACGGTTTTCCCGACGGCATCTGCCTCGATGCCGAAGGTGCGGCCTGGTATGCCGATGTTCCGAACCGGCATTGCGTGCGGGTGCGCGAGGGCGGCGCGATGCTCGAAAGCGTCGATGTCGACCGCGGCTGCTTTGCCTGCATGCTCGGCGGCAGCGAGGGAAAAACGCTGTTCATCGTTGCCGCCGAATGGCGCGGCTTCGAACATATGATCAGCGATGCCCGTACCGGCCAAGTGCTCAGCGTCGACGCTACTGCGCCGGGCGCCGGCTGGCCGTAAAGAGCTTACATCCCGGGAATCCGCTGATAGTTGGCAATATCGGCCTTGACGCCAAGTCGCGCAATGGTCCCCTGAGGATTGAAGCCGCTGCGCTCATGCGCAGCCTTGATGATCGGCACCACCTTGTCGACAGCGGCCTGCCCTTCCCATTCGACAATGGTCACGAGGTTGAACTCGCCCGGCCCCGAGAATTGCTCAAGCAGGAAATCCTGGACGAACCCTTGCTGCTGGCGCAGCAATTCATGCGTCATTCGGACCTTGGCAAGAATCTCCTCGCGGGCGTTGGCCGGAACGACAAACTTGTCCACCCGGAATACGCTGCCGCCGCTAACTGCCTGATTTATCCCATTCATGTCGATTGTCTCCGTTTTTGAACGACGCATCTTGCTGCGATCCAAAACGGCCTACGATCTCAACTTAAGTTGAGGTCAAGCACGATTTTCAGCTCACCTCCGAGGTGCGGCGGCGAACGACGACGCCGAACTCGTCACTTTCGCGGGCAATGCGCAGCCGCTCCTCGGCCTCGCTTGCCTCGCGCTGGCGGTCCCACATCGATGCATAAAGGCCGCGCTTGGCCATCAAGGCGGCATGGGTGCCGCGCTCGGCGATCTGGCCGTCCTGCAGGACGATGATTTCGTCGGCCGAAATCACTGTAGACAGCCGATGGGCGATGACGAGGGTGGTGCGGCCCTGGCTGACCAGGTCGAGTGCCGCCTGGATCTCCTGCTCGGTGTGGCTGTCCAGCGCCGAGGTCGCCTCGTCGAGCATCAGGATCGGCGGAGCCTTCAAGATGGTGCGGGCAATCGCCACCCGCTGCTTCTCGCCGCCGGAGAGTTTCAGCCCGCGCTCGCCCACCATTGAGCGATAGCCGTCGGGCAGCCGCTCGATGAACGGTCCGATCTGGGCCAGTTCTGCTGCCTTGCGCACATCCTCCTCGCTGGCGCCGATGCGGCCGTAGCGGATGTTGTAGGCGATGGTGTCGTTGAACAGCACCGTGTCCTGCGGCACCATGCCGATGGCGGCGCGTAAGCTCTCCTGCGTCACGTCGCGAATGTCCTGGCCGTCGATCAGAACCTTGCCGCGCTGGATGTCGTAGAAACGAAACAAAAGCCGCGAAATGGTCGACTTTCCGGCTCCGGAGGGACCGACAATGGCCACCGTCTTGCCTGCTGGCACCTCGAAGCTGATACCCTTCAGGATTTTGCGGTTGGGGTCGTAGGAAAAATGCACGTCACGGAACTCGACATTGCCGGCGCTGACGACCAGTGGCTTGGCGCCCGGTCGATCGACGATCTCGCGCTTGACGTCGAGCAGATCGAACATGTTTTCGATGTCGGTCAGGCCCTGGCGGATTTCGCGGTAGATCATGCCGATGAAATTCAGCGGCACCGAAAGCTGCATGAGCATGGCGTTGACGAAGACGAAATCGCCGACGCTCTGTGTGCCTGCCTTCACCTCGAGTGCCGACAGCACCATGACGACGGTCATGCCGATGCCGAAGATCACGCCTTGGCCGAAGTTCAGCCAACCAAGCGAAGTCCAGGTCCTGGTCGCAGCCACCTCATAGCGCGCCGTGGAACGGTCGAAGCGCTCGGCCTCCATGGCTTCGTTGTTGAAATATTTGACTGTTTCGTAGTTGAGCAGCGAATCGATCGCCTTCGTGCTGGCTTCATTGTCGCTGTCGTTCATCTCGCGGCGGATCGAAATACGCCAATCGCTCGCCCTGACGGTGAACCAGACATAGAGCCAGACCGTGACCGCGATCACCAAGACGTATAGCCAGCCATAGGTGACGGCGAAGATGCCGGCGGTGAGCGCGAATTCCACGATCGTCGGCGCAGTCGCCAGCATGGTGAACCGGACGATCGTCTCGATGCCTTTAGTGCCGCGCTCGATGACGCGCGACAGTCCGCCGGTGCGCCGTTCGAGGTGGAAGCGCAGCGATAATTCGTGCATGTGCACGAAGGTACGGAAGGCGAGCCGGCGCACGGCATGCTGGCCGACCCGTGCAAACAGGGCGTCGCGCAACTGGTTGAAGCCGAGCTGCACCAGCCGCACGGTATTGTAGGCGACGACCAGCATGACCGGCGCCAGCAGGAAGGCCGGCAGCGGCGGCGGCGATTTGCTATCGCCGGCCAGTGCGTCGGTCGCCCATTTGAAGAAATAGGGTCCGGCCACCAGGGTCAGCTTGGCAACGACCAGCAGCACGGTGGCCCACACCACCCGGGCCCTCAGGTCGGCGCGGTCGGCCGGCCACATGTAGGGCCAGAGATTGCGCAACGTTCTGAAGGTCGAGCCGGAATCGGCGGAAACGGTTTTCTCGGCCATTCTTGTTTACCTTTTATATCTTAGCGGCCGGAGCAGCAGGAATCGACCAGCGCGGCCAGCGATGCCGAAACATCGGCGAGCGCGGCGCGGTCGAGCTCATAGCGCGAGCGCTGGCGGTCAGGCTCGAAGCGGATCAGCCCGGCCTCGACCAGGATCTTCAAATGCTGGGAAACGGTGGACTGCGCCAGATCGAGATGCTCGACGACCTCGCGACAGCAGCACGAACGGCTGGCGGAAAGGTGTTTGAGAATTTCGATCCGCGCCGGATGCGAAAGGGCCGCGAGCCGGACAGCGACAGCGCGGCTATCCGGCGTGCATTTGGCCGGCGTGCAGTTGGCCGGCGCGCGTTCATCTGCCGCCTGGCGTCGGTCCATTACGGGGGGAGATTCGATCATCGTGCATCGGCGATAAACGATGACTGGCCCTGTCGCAAGCTATCCTGATGGGCAGAACGGCTACTCGGTCTTGACTGGCGCCGTCGTCATCTGGTCGCCCATTGCCTTGAGATCGGCGGGCTCGCCTTCCTTCGATTTCTCCGGCACCTTGAACACCTGCCCCGGCCAGATTCGGTTCGGATTGCTGATCTGGTCCTGGTTGGCGAGATAGATGGTCGAGTAGCGCATGCCTTGGCCATAGACTCGCCGCGAAATCCGCCACAGCGTGTCATGGCGGCGGATAATGACTGCGCCATCGGCATGTTCGAGCTTAGGAGCGACGGTCTCGGGAGTTTCGCCCGAAGGCGTTGTCGCGGCCATTTCGGCCGGGGCCTCGGTGGCGGGAGTGGGGGTTGCGGGCGTTTCGGCGGCTGTTGCCGGTGTAGCCGGCGCGGCTTTGGTCGCCGGAGCATTCGGCTCGGCTGGTTTTATCTCGGCAGGCTTAGGCTCGGCGGGTGCGACGGCGGCAACCGCCTCGCCTGGCTCGCGCTCGAACGGCACGGCGGCACGGGCCACCACCCTCACGCCGTCGGCGTCGAGCGCGTCGACATGGATGGTGTAGGTGCCGACCGGGATGTCACGTGTCGCTTCGACCAGGAAGTGGCGGTCGGGCGAGGTCTTCGCGTCGCCGAGCAGGATATCGTTGGCATAGGCGCGCACCTTGCGGCCGGGATCAGTGACGCCGGCAATGAAAATCTTGTTGCCGTCGATTTCGACGGCTTCGACGACGATCTTGGGCTCCGCCGCGGGAGCAGCAGGCGCTGCCGGTGTGGCGGGCGCCACCGGAGCCGGCGCGGCTTCAATGGCGGCCGGCGCGGCGGCGGCCGGCAATTCGGTGCCGGGGGCAGGCAGCGCGGCATCAGATTTTGCCTCAGGGGCCGGAACAGTGAGCAATTCGGACGGCTTGCCCGGCTCCTCGACCATTGCCAGCACCTGGCCGGTGGAATTCCGCGGGATCGAAACGACGGCGGTCTGCGCCGAGGCGGTCACGACATTGCCAGCCGTCGAGCGCAGCGTGATCGTATAGTCGCCGGGCTTCAGCGGATCGTCGAGAATAATGGCAAAGGCGCCGTCGGGACCGGCGACCGTCGAGCCGAGCACAGTCGAACCGTTGAGAATCTCGACCTTGGCGTTGGGCGCCGCATTGCCGGCGACGACGATCGAGCCGTTGCTTTCGACGCGCACGATGTCGAAGGTCGGCACGATTGCACCTGCTGCGGTCGGCGCAGCGGGCGCTGCCGCATCGGTGGACGCCGCGGGCGCAGGCGGCAGCCGCCCCTCGGTCGCCGGAGCGACCGGTTTCGAAGCCGGCGGCGTCAGCGCCGCGACCTCTGCAGGCCGGGTAGAATTGAGATACGGGTCGAGCGCGCCCGACAGATAGGCGGTTCCCGCCGCGGCGACAGAGCCGCCAGCCGCGAACAAAAACGCCTTCAACGGATTAATTGCCATGTTTCCCTGCCCCTTAGCCACCTAATTCGGTCTAGCCTGTTTTACCAAATCCGACAAGAAAAAGCCCGCCCCAGGGCTTGACCATGCCAATAGTCCCTATCACCAATCATAACATGAACACGATTCGATCTGTCTGCGTCTATTGCGGCTCGTCCCCGGGCCGAGATGAAACTTATATCAAGGCCGGACATCTGCTTGGCCGCTCGATCGCCAAGTCCGGCCTGCGTCTGATTTATGGCGGTGGCACTAAAGGGATCATGGGTGCCGTCGCTGAAGGGGCATTAAAGGCCGGCGGCAAGGTAACCGGCATAATTCCACGTTTTCTGATCAACCGGGAGGCGACCGAAACCGCGCTTAACCGGCTCGACGAGCTCGTCATCACCGACAATATGCATGAGCGCAAACATAGGATGTTCGAGAAATCCGACGCCTTTGTGGCGTTGCCCGGCGGCATCGGCACGGTCGAGGAGATCGTCGAGATCATGACTTGGGCGCAACTCGGCCACCACCGTAAGCCGATCGTCTTCGGTAACGTCGGAGGGTTCTGGGATCCGATGCTAGCGCTGCTCGACCACATGGCAACGGAAGGTTTCATCCACACGGCGCAACGGGTGAAGCCGCTGGTGGTCGAGGATCCGGAAGCAATCGTCGCCGCCATCATGGTGGCGGGATCGTCCGTCGACGCTCCGACGGAGGGCGTACAGTCGGTGATTGATAAGATGTAGAGTGAATAGTGAATAGTGAAACATAAGACGTTCCAGACCGCGCCTGTCTATCCACTACTGACTATTCACCATTCATTCCTTTCCCTACTGCCTTCCTTAAATCCGCAATGACCGGCCAGCCGCCTTTCTTCGTTACGCGGCTCGAGCGGCTGCGGCGACGGTCTTGCGCACCGAAGAAAACATCGACCAGGAGTACATCGCCAGTGCCGCCCAGATCAGCCCGAAGGCTATGGCCTGAACACTGCCGAAGGGTTCGCCGAAAATCAGCACCGCGATCAAAAAGACGATCGTCGGCGCGATATATTGCATGATGCCGATGGTGGAGAGGCGCAGCAGCCTGGCGCCGAACGCAAACAACAGCAGCGGCACGGCGGTGACCGGCCCGCAGCCGATCAGCAAGGCGGTGTCGTTCAACGAGCTGGAGACGAAATGATCCTGTCCCGTGGCGATCAGGAAGATGATGTAGCCGAGCGCCGGCACCGACAGCAGCAGCACTTCAAGCAGGAAGCCCTGGCTCGGGCCGATTGGCAGCGTCTTGCGGAAGAAGGCATAGGCGGCAAAGGAAAAGGCCAGCACCAGCGACACCCAAGGCAGCTTGCCGGCGTCGATGGTCAGTACCCCGACGGCGATTGCCGCGAGCACCACCGCCACGATCTGCAGGCGGTCGAGCCGTTCGCCGAGCAGCAGCGCGCCGACAACGACGCTGACCAGCGGGTTGATGTAGTAGCCAAGCGCGGTCTCGATGGTGCGGTCGACCGCGATCGCCCAGACATAGATGCCCCAGTTGACCGAGATCAGCGCCGCCGTCAGCACCGCCATCGAAATGATGCGCGGCGAACGAACTGCCGCTTTGAAATCGGCAGTGCGACCGGCCCAGACCAGGACAGCGGCCGCGATCGGCACCGACCAGACGATGCGGTGGGCGATGACTTCGGCCAGCGGCAGATGCGCGACAGCCTTCATGTAGAAGGGCAGCAGCCCCCAAAGCAGGTAGGCGCCGAGCGCCAGCAGGAAGCCGCGACGAGCTTTGGTGTCGGCCTCGATGTGAAGTGCTTGGGTAGTCATGGGCGAAGGCTATGCGCCAGCGGCTTGCCCAAAACCATCGCAAATTGCTGATGGATCAATGGAGTCTCGCTGATGGTTCAACCCGACCACCAAACATTGAACAATCGCGCCGTGTACGAGAGGTAAAAGGCCCAACCAACACGACATGCGGTCTCAACGCTGAGCTGGTTTCTCGTTAAGTTCGAAAAAGACGCTGTCGGGCGAACCCTCATCGTGCCTGAAGCCCGTCAGCTCTGCCGCAAGATCGAGGGGAAGGTCAAAAACGAAATCGACCTCGGAACCCTTGGTATCTTCTTCATCCTGTTTGGAAAAACACTGCTGCTTCAGCGCTTCGAAAGAAGCGGGGAGATCACCCGTGACATGCAAGTCCCTCACAGTCTTGTCACCGCTGTGCCAGACTTTCCAAATGTTCCTTCCGTCGCGCCAGAGCTCGGCGCGGGCGAACATGACATGCTCTTCTATGTGCGCGATAACCACTTCCCGCCCTTGCGAGATCGCAACCAGATATTGTTGAGGTGGGTTTGGGAAGCTGCAGGGATCGAGAATGATAATCGCCCAGTTCTTTTCGCTGGCATAGGCATTCACTGGCGCTTCGAAAATCTCCGATGAATCGCCAATTTCGCGCCCGAACAAGGCCGCAGCTTCCTTTATTTCATAACCACGAAAACCAAGCCAGCTTATCGAGAAGCCCATCTCCCTACTCCGCCGCGGCCAATCCCGCCATGTCGCGGTTCTTCATCAGCTTGTAGACGATCGAATCCATCAGCGCCTGGAACGAAGCATCGATGATGTTTTCGGAGACGCCGACCGTCCACCAGCGCGCGCCGGTGCCGTCATGCGATTCGATCAGCACGCGGGTGATCGCCTCGGTGCCGCCATTGAGGATACGCACCTTGAAGTCGGCCAGCTCGAGATCGGCGATCTCGCTCTGGAATTTGCCGAGATCCTTGCGCAGTGCAATGTCGAGCGCGTTGACCGGGCCATGGCCTTCGGCGACCGACATCTTCTCCTCGCCCTCGACCAGCACTTTCACAATCGCCTCCGAGACCGTCTTCAGCTGGCCGTTGGCGTCGAAGCGGCGCTCGACCATACAGCGGAACGAGGTGACGCGGAAGAATTCCGGCAGGCCATGCAGCATCTTGCGCGCCAGAAGCTCGAAACTGGCGTCGGCGCCTTCGTAAGCGTAACCCTCCGCCTCACGTTCCTTGACCACGGCGATCAGAGCGTCGAGGCGATGGTCATCCCGGGGCACGTCGATGCCGCGCCGCTTCAGCTCGGCGAGGAAATTGGCCTTCCCACCTTGGTCGGAAACCATGACGCGGCGGCGGTTGCCGACAGTCTCTGGCGGCACATGCTCGTAGGTCGCCGGCTCCTTGGCCAGCGCCGAAGCATGGATGCCGGCCTTGGTGGCGAAAGCGGAGGCGCCGACATAGGGCGCCTGCGCTTCGGGCGCGCGGTTCAGCAACTCGTCGAAGGCGCGGGACAGACGCGATATACCGGTCAACGCCTCTGCCGAAATGCCTGTAGCAAAGCGGCCCGAAAAGGCCGGCTTCAGCGCCAATGTCGGCACGATCGAGATCAGATTGGCGTTGCCGCAGCGCTCGCCGATGCCATTCAGCGTGCCCTGGATCTGGCGCACGCCGGCCTCCACTGCGGCAAGCGAATTCGCCACCGCCTGGCCGGTGTCGTCATGGGCGTGGATGCCGAGATGGTCACCCGGTATGCCGGCGGCGATCACCTTTTCGACGATGGCACGCACCTCAGAGGGCTGGGTGCCGCCATTGGTGTCGCACAAAACCACCCAGCGCGCGCCGGCTTCATAAGCCGTTCTGGCGCAGGCCAGCGCATAATCGGGGTTGGCCTTGAAGCCATCGAAGAAATGCTCGCAGTCGACCATCGCCTCCTTGCCGGCAGTGAGCGCCGCCTCGACCGAGGTCCTGATCGCCTCGAGGTTCTCCTCATTGGTGCAGCCGAGCGCGACGCGGACGTGGTAGTCCCAGCTCTTGGCGACGAAGCAGATGGCGTCCGATTTCGACTGGACCAGCGCCGCAAGCCCAGGATCGTTCGAGATCGACACTCCTGCCCGTTTGGTCATGCCAAAGGCAACAAATTTGGCATCGGCCGTGCGACGCTCGGCAAAGAAGGCGGTGTCGGTTGGATTGGCGCCGGGGTAGCCGCCCTCGACGTAGTCGATGCCGAACTCGTCCAGCAGCTTGGCGATGGCGATCTTGTCCTCGACGGAAAAGTCGATACCCGGTGTCTGCTGACCATCGCGCAGCGTGGTGTCGAACAGATAAAGGCGCTCGCGAGCCATGGTCATTTCCCGGCAAACATGTCCGTTGCGCGGATCAGCCTGTCGAGGATGCCCGGCTCCGAATAGGCGTGGCCGGCGCCTTCGATCAGATGGAAGTCCGCTTTCGGCCACGCCTTGTGCAACGCCCAGGCATAGCGCGCCGGGCACGGCATGTCGTAGCGGCCGTGAACGATGGTACCCGGGATATCCTTAAGCTTCCATGCATCGCGCAGCAGCTGTCCCTCTTCCAGCCAGCCGGCATGGACGAAATAGTGGTTCTCGATGCGGGCGAAAGCCAGGGCATAATCATCCTGGCCGAAGGGACCGCTGGTTTCCGGTTCCGGCAGCAGCGTGATCGTCTCGCCCTCCCACAGGCTCCAGGCGCGGGCGGCCTCGACCCGCGCCACAGGATCGCTGCCGACCAGCCGTTTGCGGTAGGCGGCCATCATGTCGCCGCGCTCAGCCTCCGGAATGGGCGCCAAAAACCGCTCCCACTTGTCGGGGAACATCTCCGAGACGCCGAACTGGTAGTACCATTCGAGTTCGGCGCGGGTCAGCGTGTAGATGCCGCGCACGACCAGTTCGCTGACCTGCTCGGGGTGGGTCTCGGCATAGGCCAGCGCCAACGTCGAACCCCACGAGCCGCCGAACACCAGCCATTTGTCGAAGCCGCACATTTTTCGCAGGCGCTCGATGTCGGCGACCAGGTGCCAGGTGGTGTTGGCTTCGAGCGAGGCATTGGGCGTCGATTTTCCGCAGCCGCGCTGGTCGAACAGAACGAGGTCGTAGAGCTTCGGGTCGAACAGCCGCCGGTGCTTTGGCGAAATGGTGCCGCCCGGCCCGCCATGCAGGAATACAGCCGGCTTGGCCCCCTTGGTGCCGGAGCGCTCCCAATAGACCTGATGGCCATCGCCAACGTCGAGCATGCCGGACTCGAAAGCCTCGATCTCGGGATAGAGGGTACGGAATTCGCTGCTCATAATTTCAGGCCCTGCTGCGGCCAGTTGGCCGTCTCGTGATCGGGATGCTGGAAGGAGATGATGGATTCCTGTCGCGCGTAGAAATCCGGGTCGTCATGGATCGGCGCGTCGAAGATCGTCTCGACCCAAGGCAGCCTGGCGGCGTAGTTGACCTGGATCTGCGGCGCCAGATCGGAACGGTCGTCGAAGGCGCCGATGGCGATCTCCAGCGCGCCGGGCTGGCGGTAGGTCAGCGGTGTGCCGCAGCGGGCGCAGAAGCCGCGATCGATGTTGACCGACGACTGAAAGTAACTCGGCTCCTCGCGCACCCATTCGACGCCGTCGCTCGGCACTGTCACCAGCGCGCCGAAAAACGACCCGAACTGTTTCTGGCACATGCGGCAATGACAAATGGACGGGCGGCCGAGCGCCCCGTGGATGCGGAAGCGCACGGCGCCGCACTGGCAGCCGCCGGTACGAACGGTTTCGGTCATGATTTTTCCTCCGGCGGCCATTGTTCGGTGTCGTGGTCGGGATGCTGGTAGGAGACGAGGTCGGCGAGATAGGAGGCAGACGAGACGTCGGCCATCGTTTCCTCACCGGGCAATTCGTGAACATGATCCACATAGGGGAGCTTGGCTTCGACACCCCATTGGATCGTCGGCGCAATCTCCTCGGGGTGGTCGAATGCGGCGATGGCGAGCGCCACGCCATCGGGCGCTTCGAAGGTCAGCGGCGTGCCGCATTCGGCGCAGAAACCGCGCAAAGCCGCGTTGGACGAGCGGAAGCGTTTGGGCTCACCGCGCGTCCAGTCCAGCCTAGCGCCGCGCACCGAGACCAGCGGCAGGTAGAAATTGCCGCTCGCCTTCTGGCACATGCGGCAATGGCAGACGGAAGCATCGCCGAGCGTGCCTTCGACGCGGAAGCGCACCGCGCCGCACTGGCAGCCGCCTGTATACACCGGTCTGTTGTCGAGGCTCATCACGCCTTACTCCGGAGCATGGCAGACCGCCTCGACATTGTTGCCGTCGGGATCGAAGACGAAGGCGCCATAATAGTTCGCATGGTAGTGCGGGCGCAGGCCCGGCCCGCCATTGTCCTTGCCGCCGGCGGCGATCGCCGCGGCGTGAAAGGCATAGACCTCGGCTCGACTGCGCGCGGTGAAAGCGACATGCTGATGATCCTTCGGCTTGTCCTTGCCGGCATGCAGCCAAAACACCGGCCGGTCGCGGCCGTAGCCGCCGACCTTGGCGCCGCCGCTATATTCCTGCGGCACCATGTAAAGCAGCGAGGCGCCGAGCGGCGCCATCGCCCTGTCGTAAAAAGCCTTCGACGCATCGAAATCCGAAACAGTGATGCCGAGATGATCGATCATGGAACTACCTCCGTTGCTGGCTCGCCTGCCAACACGTCGGCGCCAGTCAGGCCGGCCACGATCACGATGTGCTGGCAGACATTGTCAATATCGCGAACGACGTCGTCGTTCCAAAAGCGCAGGATGGTCCAGCCGCTGGCATTCAAGTACGCGCTTCGTGCCTCGTCACGCTGGACGCTTTCGGGATCCGCGTGCTGGCTGCCGTCAACCTCAATGATCAAGCTGTGTGTCGAGCAAGCAAAGTCGATGATGTAAGGTCCGATCGGCACCTGCCGGCGAAAGCTCATCCCCATCAGCCGATGGGCGCGCAATTCGTTCCAAAGCTTCAACTCGGCATCGGTCATGCAACGGCGCATAGATTTTGCATTCTTTCGCTGACGCGATGGAACGAGGTCGTGACCCATCAAGCACCCTCGCCTTCGCGATTGGCGAAATCATCGACGACAGCCAATCTCCCCC